>JAKUSY010000033.1:0-10598 GCA_022451445.1 Planctomycetota bacterium | reverse complement strand
CGTCACCGGGGTGTCGAGACGAGTGCTGCGGGCGGACAATACGCCGGCCTTCGGAGCTTTCGAGCGAGTGGGAATCCTCGGCAGGGCCATTCACCCGGCGGCGGTCTCGAATGTCGCGGCCGCTGTGAGGTGTTGCGGCAGCAAGGGCCTGGAGCTGCAGACCGTCGCGGTGGGTGGCGTCACCGGCGTCGAGGATCCCGGCTCGTTCTTCGACGCGGGAGCCCGCGGCGTGGTCATGGGGGGAGTGCCGATGCTGGACCCCCTCCTGGCGCTCAGGATGAAGGAGTCTCACCCCGAGTGGTGAGGCGTCGCGGAGCTCACTTCTTCTTTTTCAGTTCGCCGAGCATCTTCTTGATCTTCTGTTCCATCTGCGGCACGTGGGCGACGTTGAAGCCGACCGATCTGCCGCGGATGATGCCCTTGTGATCGATCCAGAAGCTGGTGGGGGATGAGACCACCCCGTAGAGCTTCTGGCTGATCTTGCCTCCCATGAGCAGGATCTTGTGGGTGAGCTTGCCCTCCTGGGAGAATTTTCCGACAGTCGCCGCGGGCTCGTCCCAGTCGTTGACCGCCAGGACCTTGAAACCATCTTTGCCGTACTTCTCGTGCAGTTTTGTCAGGTAAGGAGCCTCCTTACGACAGGGTCCTCAGCCAACGCCCCAGAAGCCCAGCAGGGTGACCTTGCCGGCGGTCTCCTTCCTGAAGTTGACCTGCTTGCCATCGAGATCGCTCAGCGTAAAGTCCGGAGCCGGCTTCCCGAGGATCTTCGCCAGCCGCTTGCCGGCGTCATCGGACTCGAAGGTCTCCACGAAGCCCTGGAGCCGGGTTCGGGCGGCCCTCGCGAGCGCCGCCCAGGGTGATTTGTCCAGGAGCTTGCTGATCTCCTCGACCAGCGGCTGGGTTTCGGTCGAAGGCTTCATGTCCGCGAAGGCTGCGGAGGCTGTCCTGAAAGCGGCGAGTCCCTTTCCGAGGACCGGGGTCTTCGCCAGGGTCGTGATCTCTTTGGCTTCCAGGGCGCAGTCGAGCGAGAGGGTTATGTCGTTCCCATTGATGGAGACGGAGAATTCGTAGCCGATGCGGATCCCGGAGATGATCCCCTGCTTCTTGTCTCTCGTATAGGACTCCTCCCATTTGTTCAGGGTCGCCTCGCTGCCCCTGAAATCGAAGGTCGCCTTCTTCGCGTTGCTGATCGAAGAGGTCTCAAGGTTCTTTTCGCTGCCGCTGGTGCTGCTGGCGCATTCGATCCGGACGGGAATCTGGTTGAGGATCAGCACCTCGTAGCTGGACTTTTCGGTCGGCTTCGCAGGGGGCATCCCGAGTCGCAGGGGAAGGTAGATCCCGATCATCTGGTGCGGGGTCTCCAGCTCGATCACGGTTTCTCTTGCCTTGGGGCTGGAGCCCTTGCCGAGGTCGAGAATGTCGTGGGTCGCCACGGGGCTCCCGCCCTCTCCGGCCGGCACCAGCTCCCGGACGGCGAGGATTGTCCTCGCTACCTTGGAAGAGCCTTCGCTGATGGACAGCAGGGTGCAGTCGAACGAATCGCCCTGCGGCGCCCCGTCGCCCACCTTTTGCGAGATCCGGGTTTTTCCTTCATACCGGATTACCTGTTCGGGACTGAAGGCTTCATCGGCCGCGGCCGTGGGCTGTGGGCACAAGAGACTGAGCGAAGTACAAAGAAGGAACGAAAAGGTATAGAATCCCGGTTTCATAGGTTTCATCTCTTTCCCGGTTGGAATGGGTTCGGGCAGAGGTCGCCCGCGACAGTGGGATGCTAACGTGAAACCTCGATTCTGGCGATATCAATTTCCTGTTGAAGAAACGGTCTGCCGATGAGCGAAGCCATTTTCAGCCTGGAGGGCAAGGTCGCCCTGGTTACCGGAGGAAGCCGGGGCATCGGGCTGGCCTCCTCACGCAAGCTGCTCGCGCGCGGGGCCTCCGTCGGCCTGACGGCGAGGAAGCAGGAAGGTCTCGACGAGGCCCGGGGGGAGCTCAAGGAGGCCGGCTTTGACCGGGTCGCCGTATTCGCTGCGCACTCATCCAGTGAAGAGGCCATGCGGGAAGCCTTCGACCTCGCCCTCGAGAGGTTTTCCGGTATCGATATCGTCGTCAACAATGCCGCCACCAATCCCAGCATGGATCCGCTGGCGGACATGGACCTCGCTCTGTTTGACAAGATTCTCGATACCAATCTCCGGGGCTACCTGGTGGTGGCCAGGGAGGGTATCCGGAGGATGCGTGAGCTTGGTCGCGGCGGGGCGATCATCAACATCTCGACGATCGCCGCCGACAAGGCTATGCGGGGGCTCGGCGCGTATGGAATCAGCAAGGCGGGGGTCAATTTTCTCACCAGGACGCTGGCCGAGGAGCTGGCGGCGGAGAACATCCGTGTGAACGGGGTCGCTCCCGGACTGGTTCGCACCCGCCTGAGCTCGGCCTTGTGGCAGGACGAGAAGATCGCGGCGAATATGCTGAAAACGATCCCGCTCAATCGCATCGCCGAGCCGGAGGACATCGCCGGGGCCGTCGCCTTCCTGGCATCCGAGGCGGCCTCCTACATCACCGGCCAGACGATCGCCGTCGATGGCGGGAAGCTCTCGGGTTGAGCTGGGCTCCTCAGGGTCTTCCGGGCTGGAGCTCCCGGAGCATCTCGGAGGCCTGCGGGTGCCCGGGTATCGCTTCGAGCAGGGCGCTCAGCACCCCGGCGGCTTCGCCGGGCCTGCCCAGCTCTTTCAGCAGCTCGGCGAGGTTCAGGTACGGACGGTCGAAGCCGGGATCCGCTACCACGGCTTTTTTCAACTCCCCTTCCGCCTTCGTCTTTTCACCGAGCGCCCACAGCGCCATGCCATGGGTGTTGAGCAGTCCCGCGTGGCCGGCGTTTTTCTCCAGCCCGCGGGCTGAGATGGTCGCCGCCTGCCGGTAGTTTTCCGAGGTGTTGAGAATAATCGCCAGGTTGCGGTAGGCATCGAGGTCGAGGGGGTCGAGGCGAATCGCATCCTGGTGAGCCTTGATCGATTCATCGACGTCTCCTTTTCTGAAAAGGGCGAAGCCGAGCATGCGTCTGAGGGTGGCCGACTCGACGTCGTACTCGAGAGCCTCCCGGTAGATTCCCACAGCGGTTTCGAATTCTCCTTCCTGGAGCCAGGTGTTCGCGAGGTGCAGGGCGGCCTCGGTATGGGCGGGGTTGTTTCTGAGAACCGACTCGAAATATTCACGGGCGGTGTCGAATCGTCCGTTCCGGGCATCGAGGATCCCGAGGTTGTTGCGGGCATCGTCGAAGTCGGGGCGCTTCTTCAGGATCTCCAGGTAGATCTTCCTGGCCTCGGCTTCCTGTCCTGCCTGGGCCGAGGAGATGGCGTAATTGAACAGCGAGTCGATATTTCCCGCCTGGCTCTCGATCGTTGTTTTGAAGATCGCCCGGGCCTGCAGTGGCAGCCCCGCCTCGCTGTAGGCGTTGCCGAGCTCGAGAAGATCGCGCTGGAAGCCGGTGTAGAGATACCTGCCCGGGAAAGGAAGAGCCCGCTGGATACGCATGGCGTCGTTGCGGGGTATTCGTCCCAGGTCCTCGATGTAGTGTGCCGGGTCTGTCTTGCCACGGTAGACCTTGACGACCCTGCCGTTTTCGTCGAGGAGAAAGCTCGTGGGGACGACCAGGTCGCGCCTGTGATTGAAGAGGTGGCGGAAGAGGATATTCCAGCCTGCCAGGGTCTTTTCTTCGAAGCGAAGCGCGATGGAGGGCTCCTGTATTTGCGCCAGCAGGTTTCTCTTGCCGTCGGGGACCGGGCCGAGGTCCACCGAGGCGATGAGGCTGTCGGCGCCTTTTGCGGAGATCTCCGTACCGGCCGCATCGAGCTTCGCGAGACCCGCGACGCAGACCGCGCAGTCGCGTGAGAAGAGGTGCAGCAGGAGGGGCTTTCCGCTGAATTCACCGAGCCGCCGCTCACGGCCGGTGAGGTCTTTCCAGGGAAGGTCAGGGGCGGGCATGGGGGAGACAAGCCAGGTCTCGATCGAGGTGTCCTTTTCGCCGGGAGCCGGCAGTTTCATTTTCTCAGCCCGTGCCGCCGGGGTTTCCGGGGGGGATGGCTGGAACGGAAGACGGGCTGGTTTCTCTCCCTCGATGATCAGCCACCGCGCGGTGGGCTCCAGGTTTCCGTAGTCCGTCGTTTTTCCTCCCGGCCAGCGAACGCTGACGGCGGGGGATTCCTTTGTTTCGCCAAGGCCAAAGCAGGTCCAGCGGCTGGACTGGGACAGGAATGCGGCGCCCGCGCGGACCTCCTTGAGCCGGGTCCTGCCGGCGCTGGTGATGCTGATGCGGGCGCCGATCGCATCGCGGTTGCAGTTGCGGCCTTCGAGACGGACCCAGAGGGCCCGGGAGCTCTTCGGCCAGGTGTTCTTCAGCAGCCGGAGCTGGGGGCCATCCCGGTTTCGCAGGGCGAGATCGGGTCGGCCGTCCCGGTCGAGATCGAGCCGGCAGAGGGCCCGGCCATCCTGGATATAGTCGAGGCCGCTGGCCGCCGAGATGTCGATGAAGCGATCCGGGCCGCAGGAGAGGTGGAAGCAGCTTCTCTCCCGGCCGCCCCAGGAGGTGTCTTCGCGGATCATCCTGTTGATGATCTCCCAGCCATCGAGGTAGCGCTGCAGCCGCAATTCCTCGCGGGGTGATTGCGACACGACCTGTCGCCAGAAGAAGCTTCAGAGATCGTGCTCGCGGGAGTTCGTCAGGAAGCCGTTCTGTACGTAGATGTCCTCGTGACCATCGAGGTTGAAGTCGAGGAAGTCACTGCCCCAGGCCCAGCGGCCGAACCACGCGCCGCTTTCGATGCTGACGTCCTCAAAGGTTCCGTCGCCGGAATTACGGAAGAGGCTGTTGCCGCGCGCGTGACGCCTGTAGACGCTCTGCAGCTGCCGATCATCGATCTTGTAATCGTCGCCGCCGGTGACCCGCTGTCCCGCGGCGCTGAACATATTGCCGACGTAAAGATCCAGGTCGCCGTCATTGTCGTAGTCTTCCCAGGACACGCTCATCCCGGCGCCGACATCTTCAACCCCGGCGTCCACGGTGGTCTCTTCAAAGGTGCCGTCTCCCCTGTTGCGCCACAGGTTGTTGCTGCCAAAGTCATTGGCGATGTAGAGGTCCGGGTATCCATCGCCATCGTAGTCTCCCCAGGCTGCCGCGAAGCTGAAGCGCTGGTTGTTCGCGTCGAGGCCGCTCGCCGTGGTGGCGTTCTCGAAGCGGCCGGCGCCGAGGTTTCTCAGGAGGATGTTGGCGGCGCCGTTGTGGGCCTCGTGGTAGGGGAGCGGCAGCCTGGTCCCGGCTGAGTTGGAGCCGCCACGCCAGAATACGTAGGAGCAGATGTAGAGGTCGACGAGGCCGTCGAGGTCGTAGTCCGCGGCGGTGGCGGACAGGGGCGTCGCGGTTCCCGCGGTATTTTCCGCGATAGCATCCTCGGAGTGAAGGAATCGTCCGCTACCATCGTTGAGGAGTACAGCCAGCCTCTGCTCGGTGACGAGGAAGAGATCCTGGTCGGAGTCGTTGTCGAGATCGAGAAAGAGAGCCTGGGAGGTTCCGTCGAGAAGGTCGACCCCTGATTCATGGCTGACATCGGTGAAGGTGCCGGCCGTTCCCGCGCGGTAGAGGATGTTGGGAAGACCTGCGGCGGTGAGGACGTAGATGTCCTCGAGGCCATCGCCGTCGGCGTCGCCGATGGCCAGGCCGTTGTGTCCGTAGACGCCTATTCCCACCGCCGCGTCCAGGCGGCTCCTGAAGTGATCGATCGAGGGCAGGAGAATATCACGGTAGGACGCGTTCGCGCCTAGGGTCTCACTGGTGACGTCCCTGAAGGGCCTCGCGGTGAGGTGGACATGGCGCCTGCTCCTGGTCTGAAACGATGAGAACTTTCGCTCCCGGGCGTTCCACCCAAGCACGGCCTCTCCGTTCCACTGGTGGTGTTCTCCAGCGCCTGTTGAACCCGCAAGTGAAAACAGCACCTCGATCTCGATGAGCTTCTCTCTCTCGGAAATCCCGATCACCTTGAGCTGGGCCCTGTCGAGAGATTTGACCGGCTCGATGCTGGCGGAGATGCTCCCGGGAAAAGAGGCGCGATCGAGCGATGGGGGGGCGAAGCCTTCTTCTCCCGTGGCTGTAATTCCCGGCGCCTGGTAGAGCGTAGTCCTGCTGGAGGCGCTGAAGGGGCCGGCCTTGAAATTCGCCGTGGTTACCGCTTCATAGCCGGTGACGGCCTCTGGGGAGTCCGGCTCGAGAAAGAGTCGCCGCAGGGCTCGCAGAGGCTCTCGAATCTCCCGCTCCCGGGGCGCGAAGATGAATTTTTCATGTAAGGAAACTGTTTTTGAGCGGAGTCGCTCTACCGGGCTGTAGGGGGGGGCGGGCAGCTCGATGCCCGTCCAGGCCCGGCCCGCCGGAGCCGGAGCGGAGGCGGGGCCGTCGCCGGAGCTGTAGAGGAGCCACAGCGCCGCGGCGCTCAGCAGGAGGATGATCGTTGGCAATAGCAGGTTGCGTTTTTTCATTTTCAGTGAAGCTCGACAGGCTCCGGGTTTTCATCATCCGTTCAATGGTTCGCCCGACAGGAGAGTATTTTACCTATGGAACTGTAATAAACCTCTCCACTCACGGCAATCATGGCCAAATCGCGGTTTTTTCGCTGAAGTGCCGGTGCAAGTCTATACAATCTCCGTAGAAGCCATCTCGGGCAGGCAGAAAAAAGAGGCAGGCCGACAGGAGGTCCCAAATGATCCGGATTCAAAGCAGGATAACCAGGTTTTCCAGCGGTTTCTTCTTTTCGGTCATGCTCATGGTCTTCGCCCTCGGTGCCGAGGCCGTAGCCCAGGGACTCCCCGGGCGGGTCGTACGTTCCAGGGGCCAGGCGGTTTCTCCCAGGAGAGCTCCCGCGCAGGGACAGGTACAGGCGCAGGGCCAGGGGCAGGGGATTGTCCAGCAGGGGTATACCGGAGCCATGATCGGCTCTCCGTGGATGATACCCGGCTGGGGCTGGACCCTTCCCCAGACCTACCGCCGGGGGGCCTACTTTTCAACCGGGGCCGTCGATCCGAGACTCGGGCTCCAGTACAACTACCCCTACGCCTGGCAGCTGGGGATCCAGATGCCCGTCGATGCCTCGCCGCTCGATATTTCCGGCCTGGGACCTTTCGAGGGAGTCGTGCGTTCGCAGCAGCGCCCCGGCCGCCTCAAAAGCACCGCCGCCAGGAACGCGGTGGCTCTCTTGCGCAGGGGCAAGTACAGGGATGCCGGGCTTCTCATGGCGGATGCCTACAGGGCCAGCGATGATCCAATCCATCCGCTGCTTCTTGCCGAGGCTCTCTTCGGGCTCGGGAAGTACCAGCATGCCGAGCTTGTGCTGCGTAAAGCCATTGAAGCGGAGGGAGCCTCCAAGGCCCTTCCAGAGGACGTAGCCGGGCACTTTCCGTCGGCGAAGGCGTTCGAGGAGCGCCTTGCTGACCTGGCCAAAACCGGCAAGCACCAGCTGCTCAACGCCTACATGTCGCTCTTCGCCGCCGATGGTTCTTCTGGGATCGCGGGGCTTCTTGCCCTGGAGAAAACAGATGACCTTGCCGGCAAGCTCTACCGGCATTACCTCGACAGGGTCTTCGGCCCGGAAGAAGATGGTGGTGAAGCTCCCGCCGAAGGCAAGGCCCAGTAGTTTTTACGGGTCGATTCAGCACTGGCTCATTTCGCGCTTCTGAACCAGTTCTCTCATCCTGAGAACGGAGAAAATGAATCCGGGTGGTTCCCTGGGTCAGAAGTGATGATCGGTTAGAGGCAGGACACTCAGGATGAAAAACATACCTGAAATCAACCACTGCGCTCCGCATCCCAAGGCCTACTGGTGCTCCGACTGTAAGGCGCACAATACGTTCGACATTGTTGTCATGGAATCAAGGAACGGTAAGACGTTTAAATACAGGTGTAAGGCCTGCGACTTCTGGATGTTTCGTCCTGGCGAAACGCTGCCGTGGAAGAATGGACTGTTTGTTTTTGTTGGTTTGTCGTTCGTCGTAGGTGTTCCCCTGGGGCTCATACCCTTATCCAACGGGGAACATATAGATCATTCTCGGGCTCTCCAAATCGCTGGCATCCTGGTGGGGTTTGGAGCTTTCTGCGGCTTGATTGCGTGGTCGATGGCTCATTATCTGAAGAAATGGTCCGCCTGGTCTTTCGCTCAAAGGATGAAATCTCCGGAGGACCTGAGACAGGAAGCCCTGGACCATCCTTTTCAGCCGGAATACGACAACAGCACGGACTTTACCGACTGGGCAGAACAATTCCTCACCTCTGAAGAGGTGGAGCGACTGCATGAGAAATATGGCGGGGGTGAGACCGTGCAAGAGCAAGCTTCCCCTGCTCCCCCGGCAGAGGCCGAAATCCAGATCGTCATAAAAAATATGGAAGATGATGAATAGCGCGGCGGTTTTTCGGATAATCCAATCCTGATGAGATTCCTCGTATTCATAGCCATAGGATTGATAGCCGGTTTTTTCCTGGCAAGGGCCCTCTACCTTGGTCCGAAGGATGATTCGGGCGGTGATGAAGATGAATGAGAATGGTCAATCCGTGGTGATATCACGTATGACCTCTTTCACGCCGGCCTCGATGAGGACCTTCACGGGTTTTCCCACCAGCCTTGAGTTTCCGTAGTGAAGCAAGGTGTAGCTTCCAGGCGGCAGGCCCGGGAAGCGGTAGTTCCTGTCTTTGTCGGGCTCGGCCTGGCGCTGAAGTTTATTTCCCATCAGGAGCAGTCTATCTCTCCGCCCGCTGACCACTGGCGTCTTCAGCTTCCCCCTGAGCAAAGCTCCGCTCAGCAGGGTGACCTTCAGTGATGGCCTGGCCGTGTCCTCTTCCGCCAGGGAGAGGCTGAGTGGCTCGTGGGGAAGGTAGCCCGGGTGATCGAGGGTCAGGGTCCAGGACCCCGTCGCGAGACCCGAGATACGGACCCTTCCTTTTTCATCTGTTTCGAAGACACCACGATGTGGAGTCGAACCGCTCTTCTTTCCGGGGACCTGCAGGTAAATCGAGATACGGCAATCTCCAACGGCGCGTCCTCCCTCGTCGTCGACGGCGAGCTCGATGGAGCGGCCCCGGGAAAGCTGCAGTGACAGCTCGGTAGACAGTTTCTCTCCGCGGATGGTAAGGATCCTGATCATTGGCAGGTAGCCGTTTGCCGAGAGCAGGAACTCATATTTCCCCCTGGCAAGACCTCCGACGAAGAAGCGTCCACCGGCTGAGACGAAAACCGTTTCCCGGGACCGGCCCGGCGTTCCGCCCGATTCTCCAAAGGGAACAATCGTGACGGAGAAATCTTCGAGAGGATCGCCCGTCGATTCATCTTTGACCTCGCCCTCCACCCAGCCATACCGCTCGAGAACAAAGTTGCTCTCGGCAGGAGGTGAGACGCTGTTCTCCGTCAACGGAAGATGGTCGGCCGCCTTGGCCGTGATCCTGTAGGGGCCGGGGCCCAGATTCCCAAGGCGGAAGTGCCCGAACTTATCGCTGAAGGTCTGTCGGCGGCTTCGCTTGAGATGGGTATTTCTCAGGTCCCTTGCCGAGATGGTCGCGCGCAGGGGCTCGCCCAGCTGGTTCATCACCTGTCCACTGACGATCCTCTCAGCGGTGAAGAAGATCTCGTGGCGCAACTCCTCTCTCTCTCCAAGCCGCAGGGGCTCGCTCTGGTAGGGAGCGAAGCCGGCGCTGTCGCTTCGCAGCACGTATTCCCCCCCCGGCAGTCCGGACAGGCTGTACTTTCCGTTCGCATCGCTGAGGGCTGAGCGGTTGAGCTCCGCGAGCTGACCCTCCTCGACCTGGAGAAGCATCAGCTTGATCCCGGCCAGCGAGAGGTCCTCAGCTGGCTGTCCCTGGTCGAAGCTGATCTTGCCGCTGATCGTTCCGCCCGCCAGCAGGGTGATGTCCAGTTCGGGCTGTTCCCGCGAGTGATCCTTGATGATGAGCCTGGCCGGGGCGCTGCCCTGGTAATCTTCATGCTCGGCCCTGACCGTGCAGGCCTGGCCTTCGAGGGCTGAGTCGAGGCCGAGATTGAAGCGTCCCTTCGAGTCAGTCTTCGCGGTCGCCAGGATAAGATCGTTCTGCGAGTACATTGCCAACTCTACCCGCGCGGCAGCCACGGGAGCTCCCGCTTCATCCCTGGCGATTCCGGATAGCTTGCCGGCAAGCTTCATGCGCAGCACCCCATCGGAGTTTTCTGCATCGTTGCGGCGGATATTTCCCGGCAGCTTCATGGTCAAATAGCCTTCGGCCCGGGCGGTGAACTCCAGCTCTTCCCGGGGAATCCCACGCAGGCGGAACATTCCCTGCTCATCGCTGCGGGTCTCACGCACAGACTCGCCGTGGCGCTTCCTGGAGTCGTCCACGCTTCCATCTCTCCAGCCGATGATCGCTCCCTTCACAGGCTGCGAGGTTTCCGCATCGATGACGCGGCCGCTGATGAAGTCAGCTCGTGCCAGCTCGATGAGGATCTCCTCACCCGGCTCGACCTGGTCGATCCTGATGGGCATGAAGTCACTCGATGCTCCAGCCAGGAGCGCGAAGACTCTCTTGCCGAGCCCGTCGAAGG
>JAKUSY010000329.1 GCA_022451445.1 Planctomycetota bacterium | reverse complement strand
GGCTTGAGAGCTGGGGACCCGAGGGCGAAGAGCTGCG
The DNA here is from genome assembly GCA_022451445.1 of Planctomycetota bacterium. Lineage (GTDB taxonomy): Bacteria > Planctomycetota > UBA8108 > UBA8108 > UBA8108 > UBA8108. The sequence goes on along the minus strand of JAKUSY010000329.1, from coordinate 4,290 downwards.
TTCGCTGGTGGTAGCCCTGCAGAAGCACGAGGCTTTACAGGGCGGCGATCAGCAGCTGGATCTACGGAGCTATCTGCGCAGTTGTTTTTTTCAGCGCGCGCTCGATGCGCTTGCCGTGAAAGAAACCGACAGGGCCGGCAGGGAACTCTCCGTGGCCCTGGCGATCGATCCCGACTATTCATACGCGAAGAGCCTGCAGGCTTCATTGGAGCGCGGCGGTTCCGCCACGTTCTTTGCCTCCGCCGGCTTGCTCAGGCGGAACCGGCAGCAGATGCTCCGTGCGGGGGAGATCAGGATCCTGGCCCGGTACCTGGTTTCCGAGGCGGAGAAGTTGCAGGCGCAGCCGCTCCCCCGCCGTGACCGTGTTCTACGGGAGCTGCTTCGCGCCAACCGGATCTGCTGCAGTGAATCGGCTGCGGTATTGGCTGACGAAGAGCTCGCCCGGCTCACATCGAGGATTCGCCTGGGCTGTATCGATCGGGCCGGTCCTGCGAGACAGGGGGATGTCGAGGCCGTGCTGGACATAGTTCGTGAGCAGCTGGGCTCGACCCTGAGCCTCTCTGAGGAGTTGGTCAGATTGTTCAGCCGCCGCCTGTTTCAGAAAAACTATCTGTGTAACGAAGGGCTGTCTGGCGCGCCGTCCGTCGCCGCCGTTCTGGGTGTGACCCAGGCGATTAAAAACGAGACCCGTGATGGCCGCATCCGCGCCGATAAGCTTCGCCTTGAGAAGCTCGAGTTCAAGCTGGAGCTCCTGGAGGGTTGGTTTCCCGAGTTGAAGGAGTTCATAGGAGCCCCCTGAGGTCTCCAGCCAGGGCAAAAACGAAAAAATACAAGTCCCGCTGAGCCAATGCCACCCCGGCTAGGCGGGTATCATTGAGGGTAAGAGTGCCACCGGCAGAACGGCCGCGAGCTTTTACCCTCTTTTTTTTTGATAGGCGCCTCGAGCAGGCATTACTTGAAAGCGGGTAAAGAACCTAGTTATGATGCCTCCGGTAGCAAGCTCGGCCATCGACAGCACCATTGGAAATTATTTCATGCGTTCTTTGCCTATTTTCTTCCTGGTCCTGGTCCTGGGTCACTCGGTCGGCCTTGGTGAAGAAAAAGCCAGGGAGTGGCCCTTCACTCCCGTCAAATCCGTTCAGCCCCCTGGGGTTAAAACACCGGATTGGGCAAGCAACGAGATCGACAGGTTCATTCTCTCGAGGCTCGAAGCTGACGGGCTGTCTCCCGCGCAGGAGGCCTCCCGGCGCGTGCTTATCCGTCGGCTCTACTTTGATCTTCTCGGTCTGCCTCCAGCACCCGAGGCGGTTGAGGCTTTTGTTGACGATAAGGATCCGAAGGCCTACAGCAAGCTGGTTGACGGCTTGCTCAAAGACAAACGCTACGGGGAGCGCTGGGCCCGGCTCTGGCTCGATCTCGCCCGCTATGCAGACACCGCCGGCTACGAGGGGGATCCGGATCTTCCGCATGCCTGGCGGTACAGGGACTACGTCATCGATGCCTTCAACTCCGACAAACCCTACAACCAGTTCATCAGGGAACAGCTTGCTGGAGATGAATTCTCCGACATCATGGGAGCCGGAGATCTTCCGGGCACCAAGCCTGAGCATGTCGTCGCCCTGACCTTTCTTCGCCTTGCTCCGTTTACCGAGCCGCGCGGAGATGAGACCCGCCACGAGCTGTTGAGCGAGATGACCGCGACGGTGTCTTCGGTCTTTCTTGGCCTCACCGTTGGCTGTGCGAAGTGCCATGATCACAAGTACGATGGAATCCCCACCAGGGACTTCTACAGGATGAAGGCCTTCTTCTCCACGGTTCAGATCCCCCGGCCCGAGCCCGGCGATGGTTTCCAGATCGGCGGTCCCCTGCCGGCTGATTTCTACCGGCCGGGTGAAAAGAAATGGGCAGAGAGCTTGCGCGCAAAGCTCGACGGTGATCTGAAGAATTCGAAGAACCTGCTGGCTGAATTTCTCAAGATCATGAAGCCGCGGCTTGGAGACGCGGGCTCCGGCTCGGCGATCCAGGCCGGGGGAGGGCCCCTGGGGAACAACTATGCGTTTGAAAACCGCGCGGTCGCTGATGGCGAGCCACACATTACCGTGCTCAACAGCGATGGAAGCCGGTGGTCCTTCTTTACCGATGGAAAAGAGGCCGGGGCCGCGGGGACCCTGAGCGGCTCCAATAACGGAAACTGGTTCGGCGACATTCCCGGGCCGAGCTTCATCAGCATGGGGAAGCACACCCAGGGCTCCGGAAATCCCGGCGGGAATCCGTACAGGGGAGCCTACGGGGAGCTCCTGGTCTACGATCATCCTCTCGCCAAGGCTGAGCGCGCCGCCTTGCAGGATTACTTTGGCCGCAAGTACGCGGGCAAGGCTGCCGGGCCCCTGGAACCTCCGCGGGCGGGCCTTCGGTTCTGGCTTGACGCCTCGGATATTGACGCGGATCCGGAATCTCCCAATCCGTCCGCCCAGGCGCCAGTGTCAGCCTGGAAGGACAGGATCTCAGGCCTCGAGCTTGTCCAGGCAGATGGCGGGCTCCAGCCGAAGCTCTCGACGATCGGCAAAGGGGCTCCGGCTGTCGACTTTGATGATGATTTCATGGTCGGCGCTGCGAAGGGAGCCTCTTTCCTCAAGGACCAGGCCGGGTCGATCGTTTCCATCTACAGCTCCCGGCTGTCAGCTGAAGGCTATGGTTTCGTGGTAGGCGGCGGCGGCTGCTATATAACGACGGCGGTCAATCCCTCCGCCTCCGGATCCCGGTCGGTCGAAAATCTCATCAAGGATTTTTCAAACGGACTGTTCACGCCAGAGGAGCGCTATCGCTACCGCTATCTCCGCACCCGGGACAAGTTCGTCAAGCAGCACCTCAAGAGGTTGAAGCCGGTGGCGATGTCGCTGCGGCATTCCTACGGGCCGCCCTATGAGCCGGGTGTGCCGACCACCCGTGTCATGATCCGAGGAGAATATGACAATCCCGGAGAGGTGGTGAAGCCTGGTTTCCTCAGTTGCGTAACGGGACATGACAAGCCGGCGAAGATTCGTCTCGATCCCTTCAAGCGTTGGCCGACGCGGAGCCGGCGAATGGCCCTGGCCAACTGGATCGCCAGCTCCTCGAACCCGTTGACCTCCAGGGTGATGGTGAACAGGCTCTGGCACTGGCACTTCGGCCGGGGGATCGTCTCTACTCCCAGCGACTTCGGCAAGCTCAGCGGCGGAGCCGTCAACCCTGAGCTTCTTGACTGGCTCGCGGAACGATTCGTCAGGTCGAAGTGGAGCATCAAATCGATCCACAGGCTGATCTGCAACTCGAGCACTTACCGCCAGTCGTCGATCAATCACGGCACGAAGGCTCTCCTGGCCGATCCTGAAAATAAGCTGGTGTGGCGTTTCAACCGCCGCCGCCTCGAGGCCGAGGCTGTACGTGACAGTGTTCTCAGCGTGAGCGGAAGGCTGAACCCCGAGCAGTTCGGGCTGCCGATCTTTCCACCGCTCCCCGGCTCCATCGAGGAGACCGTCAAGTGGGATAACAGCAAGTGGGATACGCAGGGGGGCGAGGAAGGGAGAAAGCGCAGCATCTATATCTACCAGCAGCGCACCCTGAACATGCCCTTCCTGCAGTCGTTTGATTCAACGGTCTGTGATACCTCTCGGGATCAGCGGCGCAGCTCGGTAACCCCCCTTCAGTCCCTGGCCATGTACAACGGCGATTTTGTCTCAGAGGAGGCGAAGTTTTTCGCAGCGAGGGTAAGGAAATCCGCCGGCGAAGATCCCGCCGCCCAGGTTGAATACGCCTTCCAGCTTGCCCTTGGGCGCTCTGCGGGGCCCGAGGAAGCCGAGAAGATGATTGAGCTCCTGCGTTCGAGCGCTGGGCCCGGTAAAGATTCTCTGGCCGCGCTGTGCCGGGTATTATTCAATACCAGCGAGTTTATCTATATCGATTGAGCCCATCATGAAAGCAAGCGCCCCCAGCCAGTCTTCTTACGGAACCTCGCGCAGGGATTTCCTTTCGAAATCCTTCAACGGGTTCGGCGCTCTCGCTCTCGGCGGGGCGCTCACCGCCGATTTGAGGGCCGACGTGCGGGTGAACCCGCTCGAGGTCAGGCTGCCGCATCTTCAGCGCAAGGCCAAGCACTGCATCTTCATGTTCTTCGGCGGGGGGGTCAGCCAGATGGACTCCTTCGAGTACAAGCCGGTGCTCAACAAGCTGCACGGCAAGCCCCTGTCGAGAATTCCAGAAATCTCCGGAGACCTCCAGGGACGCCTGTCCTTTCCCCATGCGACGGTTGGG
>JAKUSY010000328.1 GCA_022451445.1 Planctomycetota bacterium | reverse complement strand
CGCTGGGCGAGTGCCCACGCGGTGTGGGCCGGGGCGGACCAGTCTCTCGCGCGAGGGACCAGGTGAGGCGCCGGGGCTACTGGATCTGGCTGACGGACCACAGGGTGAAGCCGAAGCACATGCCGATCCCGACGAGCACGCCGGCGACGAGACGGATGAGCCCGAAACGGACGATTCTGAAGCGGGCGATGATGACGACTCGCTCGGCGCCACCTGTGAGATCGAAGACACCTGCCCCTGCAGGAAGCTTCTGAAGGCCACTGTCGCGGCGGACAAGGTAAAAGAAATCCTCGATCACAACTACGGCGAGCTCGCAACGACCGTTTCACTGCCGGGCTTCCGGCGCGGACGCGTGCCTCGGAAGCTCCTCGAGAAACGCTTTGGTGAGGACCTCGAAAAAGACGTGAAGGAAACTCTCCTCGGCGAATCCTTCGAGGAGCTCATCAAAGACCAGGAGCTGAAGATCCTCGGCAGCCCGAGCTTCGACAACATCGAGTTCAGCGCCGAGAGCGACTTCACCTACGAGGCCGAACTCCAGGTCTATCCTGAATTCGACCTGCCTGAATACAAAGGTGTCGAGGTGGAGAAGGTCGAGAGCTCGGTTGAGGAAGGGCGGCTCGAGGAAGAAATCGAGAAGCTCCTCAAGAGCCGGGCCGAGATGGTCCCGACAGACCCCGCCAAGGCGGCTGCCGACGACCAGTTTGTCGGCAGCTACGAGCTCCTCGAGGAAGACACCGTCCTGAAGGCCGTCGAGCAGGCCGGCTTTGTTCCCGCCAGTGGCAGTATCGAGGCCTTCGCCATCGAAGACCTCGAGAAGCTCGTGGAAAAATGGGACCGCTCGAAAGCCGGAACCAGTGACGGTGTCCCCCTGGAAATCGACACCACCGTCCCCGCGCATTACCCCGACGAGATCCTGCGAGGGAGAGAGGTGCGGCTGCGCTTCGTCCTGGAGAAGGCCCTCACCGCCGAGTTGCCCGAGCTTGACGACGACTTTGCCAAGGCCCTGGGCGCCGAAGGCGTTGACGACCTCAAGGAGAAGCTGGAGCAGCAGCTGCAGGGAGAGGTGGAAAGAAAGGACCAGCAGGAAACGGAGAAGAAGGTTGTAGACGCCCTTGTCGGCCAGCTCGATCTCGAATTGCCCGAGGAACTGATCGACCGCCAGAGAAAGGTCACCGAAGAGCGCATCGCCCAGGAATTGATCGCGGCGGAGAAAAGCGAAGACGAGAGCAACGAGGAGAGAGCGAAGGCCGGCGAGGCGGCGGCCGAGGATCTCGCCGGCGAATTGAAAGAATTCTTCCTGCTTGAAAAGATCGGTGAAAAAGAAAAGATCTTCGCGACCGAGGATGAGGTCGCCAACCGGATCCAGATGATGTCCATGGTCTACGGCGTTCCCCCGGCGACGATGATGGGACAGCTCCAGGAGAGCGGAAGAATCGATGAAATCCGCCAGACCCTGCGAAATGAGAAAGTCAGGGGCTTTCTGCGAGAAAAAGCGAACGTTATCGGAGACTCCTCGCAAAACGATGAGGATACGAAGGACTCAAAAACCGATGAAACAGTTGAGCAGGGCTGAAGAAGCCCGGAACCCGGACCGGCCGGGAATTTGAAAGCCGAACCGGATTCTGCCCGATTTTGCGGAGGCAGGATGGGATAACATGCTCAACAATAGAAAAAGACCGAAGTGAAGCAGGAGTTCTGAAAATGCAAGCCAACTTGGTTCCTATCGTTGTCGAAAAAACCGGGCGCGGAGAGCGATCCTACGACATCTTCTCCCGGCTCCTGAAGGACCGAATCATCTTCATCGGACCCTCCATCGACGATTATTCCTCATCCCTGATCATCGCCCAGATCCTCTTTCTGATGAGCGACAATAAAAACCAGGACATCAATATCTACATCAACTCCCCCGGCGGATCGGTAACGGCCGGAATGGCTATCTACGACACCATGCAATTCGTGCCCTGCGACATCCAGACCTATTGCCTCGGGCAGGCCTCCAGCATGGGCGCCGTGCTGCTTGCGGCGGGAACACATGGCAAACGCCACGCGCTGCCGAACTCCCGCGTCATGATCCACCAGCCCTGGGGGGGCGCGGGCGGCACCGCCTCCGACATACTCATCCAGTCCGAAGAGCTCAAGCGCTACAAGAACAGCCTCAATGAGATCCTGGCCAAGCATACGGGCAAAGCGCTCAAACAGGTGAAAACCGACACTGATCGTGACCACTTCATGACCGCGGAGGAGGCGAAGGAATACGGACTCGTAGACGAAGTCATCGACACCTTGAGGGGAGCGGAAGACGGGTAATGCCAAGATCCGGAGGCCGAAGCACGACCGAACGTTGCTCTTTCTGTGACAAGGGCAAGCTCGAGGTTGAAAAGCTCATCCAGGGGGGGCGCCCCGGCATCTACATCTGCAATACCTGCGTCGAGATCTGTCACTCGATTATCGACGAAAGCAAGGAGTCTGAGAAAGCCCCTCCGCTATACCTCGATGAGATCCCGACTCCCCGGCAAATCGTCAGCGAGCTCGACGACTTCATCATCTCACAGGATATGGCCAAGAAGGTTCTCGCGGTGGCTGGACACAACCACTTTAAGCGCCTCCTCCCGGCCGACGCGGACGACGCCATCAAAATAGAGAAAAGCAATATGCTGTTGCTCGGGCCCACCGGCTGTGGAAAGACCGCCCTCGCCCGAGCCATGGCCACACTGCTTGACGTGCCCTTCGCGATCGGCGATGCGACAACCCTGACGGAGGCCGGCTATGTCGGCGAAGATGTCGAGAACCTGATTCTCAAGCTCGTACAGGACGCTGACTACAATATCGAGCGGGCCCAGCAGGGAATTATCTTCGTCGATGAAATCGACAAGGTCGGCAGGGCTACGGCAAACGTCTCGATCACCCGCGACGTCTCCGGCGAAGGCGTCCAGCAGAGCCTACTGAAACTCATCGAGGGAACGGTCGCCAACGTCCCCCCCCAGGGCGGCAGGAAACACCCTGAGCAGCAATACCTGCAGGTTGACACCACGAATATCCTCTTTATCTGCGCCGGTACATTTACGGGAATAGAACACATCATCGCCAAACGCGAAGATATGGCGGAAGGCACCGTCGGTGGATTCTCCAACCGGGACCTCTACGACACAGAAAGCCGGAAATCCCGCAAAGAGATCATGGATAAGCTGCAGCCCGAGGACCTGATAGAGTTTGGCATGATCCCTGAATTGCTTGGCCGGCTGCCGGTGGTTGCGGCCCTCGACCCGCTCGATGAGGGCGACCTGGTCCGTGTCCTGCAGGAGCCGAGGGACGCGCTGGTCAAGCAATACACCAAGCTCTTCAGCCTCAACGATACCAGGTTGCGCTTCACCTCCGATGCGCTTCGCGAAATCGCCCGGCTCGCCATCAAGAGAAAAACCGGGGCGCGGGCGCTTCGCTCCATCCTTGAAGAGGTCATGCTCGATGTGCTCTACGAGCTTCCCGACCACAAAGGCGAGCTGCAGGAATTCGTCGTTAATAAAGCCGTGGTAGACCATCGGACCTTCGCAAAAGGCGGGAAAACTTTGCGCAAGGACGAAACAGGGAAAAAAGAAGCGGGCGACAAGAACGAAACAGGGAAAAAAGAGGCGGTCGACAACGACCAGGACCACCGAAAAACGGCCTGAGAGCGGCTCCCACCCCACATCCCCCACGGGCCGCGAACAATAAGTTCCGAAAACCCCCGCCACGAAGATAGCAGAAAATCCGCAAGTACCTGTTTCGGACACTTGCCCATGGCGGCGGGCGCATTATAATCGGTGCCTTCCGTTTCAGATTTTTCGACCCATAGACTGCCGAGCAACCATCATGAAAAAAGAAATCCACCCGGACAATTACAGGCTTATCGTTTTCCAGGACAAGTCGGCGGATTTCAGGTTCCTCACCCGCTCCTGCGCTCAAAGCGCCGAGACCATCGAGTGGGAAGACGGTAACGAGTATCCCGTCGTCAACGTTGAAATCAGCAGCGCCTCGCATCCCTTCTATACCGGCAAGCAGAAGTTCGTCGATGCGGCGGGTCGACTGGAAAAATTCGGTAAAAAATACAATTGGGAAGAGTCCTCGAAGGACCAGATCAAGGAAGCCGCCAAGAAGCGTAAGAAAAAAGCCGGCAAGGAAAAGGTGGAAGGCCTGGGAATCCCGACCTTCAAGAGGAAGGCCGAGGACGAAGAAGAAGATTCCGGCGGCCGCCGCCGCAAGGGTGAAAAACCCTCGCCCAAGGCCGCCCCCAAGGCTGCTGAAGAGGCCGCCGAAAACAGCGAGTAATTCCCCGTCGGTGAGCGGCACCCGGCA
>JAKUSY010000327.1 GCA_022451445.1 Planctomycetota bacterium | reverse complement strand
GCAGGTCCGGCATCATCCGGGGCACAGGCACCATCACTCTGTCGCAGAAGGCGAGGCCCGGTAACCCCGGCGATACAAGAGCCGGCCATATGCGCAACAACGGCCGCGTGGAGGCTGACGGCGGCCTGCTGGCCATCACCAGCTTCGGCCCCGGCGTGCTTCTCGCTGACAACGACTGGCCGGTGAGGATGAACGATGGAAACTACGCCGGTTGGTACGCGTCCAACGGCGGCGAGCTGGATCTCGCCGCCCTGGCCTGGATCGGCGGGAGAGTCAACTGGGGCGAACCATCCACCGATTCGACCGTCAACGTCATCAACAGCCTCGGCTTGTTCAATGGTTCCAACCCCGGCGGCCGCCTCGCCGGCTCGCTGCTGGCCATCGACAACGGTTCCGTGCAGCCGGGGCTGAGCAACGCGGTTGGCGTCTGGAACCTCTCGGGCGCGACGTTCAGCTCGGCCGATCTCGAGATCAGGTTCGATGCGCAGGCGGCCAATCGTCTCGGTGTCGCGGAGAACGATCTCAAGCTGTTCCAGTTTATCGATGGCGGCTGGGTCGACCTGGGCGCGGCCGTGAACCGTGGCCGCGATATCATCACCGCCAGGGGGGTCACGTCCCTGTCGCAATTCGCCGTGGCCGAAGGCGCCGGGCCCGCCCCTGTCCCGATTCCCGAGTTCCTCCGGGGAGACCCGGATGATAATGGCGCAGTACAGTTGACCGATGGGATCTTCCTTCTGAACTTTCTCTTCCTCGGCGGCGATTCTCCCGCTTGCTTCGATGCGGCGGATGCCGACAACAACGGCGCGCTGCAGATGACCGATGGGATATATCTCCTGAACTACCTCTTCCTCGGTGGCGCGCCTCCGCCGGAACCTTTCGAGGGCTGTGGGCCGGATCCTGCCGAACCCGCCGACAAGCTCGGCTGCGAGAGTTTTGGCTTCTGCCCCTGAAGGGTTTTTTAAGGCCGAAGCGTTTGCGCGCGGGGCCGTATCCGAATACCCTTCGTTCGGAGGTGTTCAACAACATGGGTGATGCGACCCTGGCAATCGGACTGTACGTTTTCTTCTCGGTCGGGTTGTCGCTCTGTGCGCAAGAGCAGGACCCCGCCGCCGGACATCCCAGGCCGTCCTACGCCCATTATTCCGCCCAGGAGATGGAGGTGCTCGCAGCGGCGGTGCGCAAGAGCCGGCCGCAGATGCATCGAGGGGGATGGGAATGGGACCGCTTGCTGTCGAGATTTATTGACGGAGGCCGCGAGCGAGAGAACGAGCTCAAGATTGTAAAGGCGTACTTTCTCAGCATCCTCGATCGCTACCGGGAGTCCAAGGAGACAGACAAAGGCGATCCCTTGACCCTCTTCGAAAATCACCGGTCCTGGGGCAGTGGAGGCCGTATGCGGATATTCGCCGAGCTCGTTTGCCAGGGGGAACTCGCCGCAGGCGAACCGGCCGAGTTTAGAGAACTCGTCAGCCACAGCCTCGCGGTCAACTTTCCGGACTACTCCACTATTGAACTCGGCGTCAACAACCGCCCCTACGGCATCAACTCAGGTCCTGCGATCGCCGTTCAGATGTTCCCGAAGATGCCCAGCGCCATCAGGCACAGGCCCTGGCTCGAAGCCCTCTGGCGCGAGCTGACCGAATACGGCGACACGACCGAAACGAACTACTATCCCTACGGGCCGCTCTACCTGCACGGCCTGCTCGACATGGCCGAGGGGATGGGCAAGTTCGATACCGAGCGCGACTTTCTCTATGCCCATGCACGGCGCTACCTCGACTACGTTCACGGTGGCGGCGTGCGTGGCAATCCAAACTCGGGTGCTCGGATCATCCATGACCGATCCCGGCTCTACGCCGATCCCTGGAACGCGGAATACTACGCCGGTGCAGAGCGGGTGAACGATGGGCACGCCTGGTATCGCCTTGCGAAACATTTCAGCAACCCGGAATTTCTCTGGGCCTCGGAGCAGGTCCTGCTCGGAGGACGGCCGCCGCCGGGCACCAGGGTTCCGGCTGAATACATGGATGCCTACAGGCGGCGCTACGGCTGGTTTTTCAGAAGGGGGATCAAGCCCCGGGTTCCCGCCGGGAAATCGATGATCGGCTACTTCAGCCCGCTCTTGCACAAGATTCCTGACCGCCTTTACCTCGGCCCTGGCCGCGGGAGCGGCCAGCCGTTCGTTTCGTTCTTCCTCTACGACCGCAACAACAACTACATGCATTGCTGCGACGATGCGGGCGGAAGGCTTTACGAGTATTGCGTCGATGGAGCCAAGTTTCTGCACACCTCGGGAAAATACTCGAGCGGTCGGGCGGGAGTGGCTGAGACGGCCTACGACCTCCTCTCGGTCCTGTCTCCCGACATGGACTTTCCCGTTGATGCGAAGGGCAAGATGTCGACTCCCTCCGATGGGACCTGGAAGCTCGCCTCCATGGCCGTCAAGCTCGCCCTGAATTGCCGAACCGGTCCCGATTCGAAAAACTGGTTCTACGACAGCGAGATCAAGCTGTTTCGCCGAAGGGATGATCCGAAGCTGGGCTACGCCCACGGCAACATGGATGGTTACTGGTACCTTAACAACGACTACCACCTGAAGTCCGTGCACCTGGGGTTCTACAAGGCTCCCGCCTTTTTCCAGAACCTGCGGCTGGGCGGTCCGAAGGGAGAAAAGATCCTGGCGGCGTTCAATACGGTTCCAGACGAACTGGAGGTCGTACTCAAACGGGGAGAGGAATCCCGGGTACTCGTGGGAGAGGAACGCGGGAGAGCCCTGGCGATCGTCGATGGCGGCAGGAGAGGGGGAAGATGCCTGCGCCTCAATGTTCCCGAGGGCGGCTCGCTGTCCCTGTCACTGAAGGGGCTCGACGAAAAATTTGACGCCCAGAACGAGTACACCCGTGTTTCCTATGACTTCAAGGGCCACGAGGCCGGCTTCCGGCTAAATGATCGCACCTTACCCATCTACTATCACTCCCTCTACAACCGCGGGGCGATCCTGGTTAGAGATTCGCTTCGGGCGGAGAACAAGGGGGATGATTCATTCGGCCAGTTTACCTACCGCAACTTCTATGGCGCCCGCAGTCGGTGGACCCGGCAGACGGTGCTGACGGCCGAGGGCGTCCTGCTCGTGCGCGACAAGTACGAGCCCTGCCGGGATGTGGATGGCTACCAGGCCTCTCCCTGCTGGCTCCTGATGGCCGAGGGCGAGGTCCGCGCCGCTGGCGGCAACTGGTTTGATGCCCCGGCGCGGGATCACGCCTGGTGGCAGAAGCAGAAAAAACGGGTCCTGCTGTACCTGCATCCTGGCAAGGGCCTGTCGATCGGCCAGGTGGCGCACCGCGCATCACAAGACATCGGCGACGCCACCCACAACGCCTTTGCCCGGGCTGTTGTCAGGGCCGGAAAGCCGCAGGTGTGGCTGAGTGTCCTGGTTCCCTTCAACAAGGGGCGTGATGCGGCCGAGATAGCCGATCAGATCAAGACCAGCGTCGATGAGAAAGGCTCAGCCGCTGCGACGGTAGGTAAGCTGAAGATAACGATCGGCGAAGATGGCGCCTGGGGCGTGGCGCGTTAGCGATGTTCCCTACCGAAAAATTTTCCTATTCAAAAATAGTCTTACAGATTTTTCAGGGGCATAATCGTTGCGGGCTTGTGCCAGGAAATAACAGGAGTAAGACAATGCGTTCACCTGGAGTGCGTGGATTCGCAGCGGTATTGGTATGTTCTCTCATCTTGGCGTCTTTCCTCGGCCCGCGGCTGGCGGCTGATCCTTTCATACGTGGAGATGGGAACGCCGATGGGAGCATCAACATGACCGATGTGATCTCCACCCTGAGCTTTCTCTTTCTGGGAGGTGCCGCCCCTGTCTGCCAGGATGCGGCGGATACTGACGACAACGGGCTGGTGCAGCTGACCGATGCGATCTATACGCTGAATTTTCTTTTTTCCGGCGGCGCTCAGCCGCCCGCTCCCTGGCCCGGCTGTGGCGAAGATCCCGGGGAGGACAAGCTGGGTTGCGCCGATTTCCCTCCCTGCGCGGGTGCCCGGCCGGTGATCCTCGGGGATGCCAACTGCGATGGTGTGGTGGACGAGGATGATGGGGAGATGATCAGGGACCACGTCACGATGGGGCTCGAGCTCTGCTGTCGGGCCGCCGCCGATGCCACCGGTGACGGCATCGTCAACGTCAACGACGCTGTCCGGATTCTCAACGTACTCATCGACGCGGAGCCGATACCGGTCGACTGCGATTCGGAAGACTAGGACCCGGGTTTCTCGGAACAGACACCCCGGTTGAGTGGAAAGGATTTGCCGGCCAGCGGGCCTGGTTG
>JAKUSY010000326.1 GCA_022451445.1 Planctomycetota bacterium | reverse complement strand
CGCTGGTGTAGGTATTCTTGCCGACGTTGACCGGGTCGTTTGCCCCGGTACCGGCCCCGAAGGCGGCGAAGGTCTGAAAAAGTTTCCCGAAGGTCCTCCCACCAAGAAAGAGGTCCTCCTGGCGCTTGACCTTCTTCATGCACCAGAGGCCTATCCCGGCCATGGCCAGGAAATAGACTATCAGTACAATGTAATCAATCAGGATCATGGTGAGCGTCTCAAACTCGAGAGGGCGCCCCTGCCGTCTATCCGGCAGGGCGGTCTTTTTCGCTCCGGCTCGTATGACTTGTCAAGCAGAACATTGCCACCACGCTCCGCGATTCGGTACACTTCCCGCCCATGGCCAAGATCAACGACCACTACCAGAAACTCACGGCAGGCTATCTGTTCCCCGAGATCGCCCGGCGCGTAGCGGCCTTCACGGAAACCAACCCCGAGGCCGATGTCATCAAGCTCGGGATTGGCGACGTCACCCGCCCACTGCCACCGGCCGTGGTCGATGCCTTCCACGCGGGCGTCGATGAGATGGCCTCGGCGGATACCTTCAGAGGGTACGGCCCGGAGCAGGGGCACCTCTTCCTCAGGGAGCTGATCGCCGCCAACGATTACGCGTCGAGGGGGGTCTCGGTCGATCCCGATGAAATCTTCGTTTCCGATGGAGCCAAGTGCGATTGCGGAAACATCCAGGAGATCTTCTCCACCGAATGCAAGGTGGCCGTCGCCGACCCGGTCTACCCGGTCTACATCGACACGAATGTAATGGCCGGCCGTTCCGGCCCCGCCGATGACGAAGGTCGCTATGAGGGGATCCACTACATGCCCTGCACCGAGGAGAACGGCTTTCAGCCGGACATTCCATCGGAACCTGTAGACCTCATCTATCTCTGCTCCCCGAACAACCCCACCGGCACAGTGGCCACCGCCGAGCAGCTGACTCGCTGGGTCGAGTACGCCCGTGGCTGCGGGGCAATTATTCTCTTCGACGCGGCCTACGAGGCCTATGTCAGCGACCCAGGCCTGCCGCGGTCGATCTACGAAATCGACGGCGCCCGCGAAGTTGCCATAGAATTTCGCAGCTTCTCGAAAACCGCCGGCTTCACCGGAACGCGCTGCGCCTTCATCGTGGTGCCAAGGGAGCTCCGGGGAAAAAACACCGCCGGCGAAGAGGTCTCTATCCACCAGCTCTGGAGCCGGCGCCACTCGACCAAGTTCAACGGGGCGTCCTACCCGGTCCAATGCGCCGCGGCCGGCATCTACACGGATGAGGGGAAGGCCCAGGTAAAAGAGCTGATCGATTTTTACATGGAAAATGCCCGCATCATCCGTGAGGGGCTCTCCGCCTCAGGCTATGCCGTCTACGGGGGAATCCACTCCCCCTACAGCTGGCTGCGGATCCCCGGAGCTCGAAGCTCCTGGGAATTCTTCGAGCTCCTGCTAGAGACGACCCATATCGTGGGAACCCCCGGCTCCGGTTTCGGGCCTTCGGGCGAAGGCTACTTCAGGCTGAGCGCCTTCGGGGATCGTGAACGAATCGAAGAGGCGATCGAGAGGATCCGGGACAAGCTCCCGGCGGATTGACCCTCCCCTGCGGCAGCATCAGAGCCGGATGCGGCGCGATTTCGCTTCGGAATTTTTCCCGGGCTTCCCCTGCGGGCTCTTTTTCCTGATATCCCAGGCGATGAGCCATCTCTCCTTGGCGACCTGGGTGAAGCCAAGCTCCTTCACCAAGCGCTCCTCCATATCAGGCATGTGAGCGGCGCCGTAGAAAATCCCGAGTTTCTTTTTGCCCAGCTTCATTTCCTTCTTGAGCACCTCGATCGCCACCTTATTGCGTTCGCCGACGATCACCGACTCTCCATCGCCTTCGAATCCCGCCATGATGTCTTCCATCCCCTCCATCTGGCGGGCGAACAGATACTTGAGTGACCGGGCGGAATCCTCGCTGGTGAAGGCCTTGATCAGGTCGAATATGGACGGCGGCTTTACCTTGCTCTCCTGCTGGCGCTTCATCTCGGCCTGCATGGACTTGAGCATCATGGAGATGAAACCCTCTCCCTTTTTTTTCTGCAGCCGGAAGAAGGTCTCGGGGTCCATGTCCGCATGCACGAAATTGGGCCGCGAGTAATCAACTCCATCGAGCTGAAATTCGAGACCAAGGGCGTTCTTCATGCCGCGCTGGAAGACGCTGATGATGCTCCCTCCCTCTTCTTTTCCGCGCTCAGAGGGCTCGACCTCCTTGGGCTTGATCATCTCGTAAAGAAGAGAGTCGTAGCGGCTGAAATCCGCCTGCAGGTCGTCATAGTATTTCTTGTCGCCGACATGAACGGCTGAGACCAGGGAGACCTCGACGCCATTCTTGTCGCGATAGGTCACGATGGAGGTTTTCAGGGACCCCGTCTCATTACCCAGGTCCACAAACCGCAGAAATTTCGACTTGGCGTCGGAATCCGCCCGTACGCCCGCGGCGACAACCGACATCGCGGCGAGGAAATAGAAAACCCTGGTTCGAATCATTTTCAGCACTGCCCTTTCCGTTGACTGGAATCGTTCCGGCTCTTGCGGACCGAAAATCACCACCTGCCTTCCCATTGATTCTAACCATACGTCCAGCGCCTTGGCCAACCATTCGAACAGCATCAATTGAGGCGTCTTGATTCAATGCACCATTCAATGTTACGGTGTTCCCTCGCCTTTTCCACAAAAGCCGCCAACCAGCCTTAATAAGGAGGAACTTGTGAGCAAGAAGAACAGGCCTGACGTTACACGGCGCGGGTTCATGAAAGGGGCGGCGGCCGGCACGGCTGTCGTCGGTTTCAATATCCCGCTTTCCGCCAAGCCCGCCAGGGCGTTCAAGATCGGCCTCATCGGATGTGGAGGCCGCGGAAGCGGCGCCGCCGGAAACGCCATCCAGGCGGCCAAGACCCAGGGTGACACCGCGACCATCCACGCCTGCGCCGATCTCTTCAAGGATCGGGCGGAGCGTGCCCGCCGCACCCACAAGATCCCCAAGGAGAGAACCTTTGTGGGCTTCGATGGTTTCAAGAAGCTGCTCGATCTTGACCTGGACTACGTGATCCTGGCCACTCCCCCGCATTTCCGTCCCGAGCATTTCGATGCCGCTATCTCGGCCGGTAAAAACGTCTTTACCGAGAAACCCGTAGCGGTAGATCCTCCGGGGATCCGGCGCTTTCTCGCTGCCGGAGAAAAGGCCAAGAAGGACGGCCTCAGCGTGGCCGCCGGAACCCAGCGCCGCCATCAGAAGCAATATATCGAATGCCAGAAGCGCATCGCCGATGGAGCCATCGGGCAGATCGTAAACGGCCGCTGCTACTGGAATATGGGCGGCCTCTGGACGCGAAAAAAGGAGGCGGGTTGGGCCGACGCCGAATGGCAAATCCGCAACTGGCTGTACTTCACCTGGCTCTCAGGTGATCACATAACCGAACAACACGTTCACAACCTCGACGTCATCAACTGGTTCATCGGGTCGCACCCCATCAAGGCCCGGGGAATGGGTGGTCGCCAGGTGAGGACCGGCAAGGACGTCTATGGAAACATCTTTGACCATTTCGCCACCGAGCTGATCTATGCGAACCCGGCAGGCAGCGGCTATCCCGACATTCGTGTCACCAGCATGTGCCGGCAGATTGTCGGCTGCTGGAACGACGTTTCCGAGTTCGTGGTCGGCACCAAGGGCAGCTCGAACTGCCGCTCCAACATTTGGGGTCCGAACGAATGGAAATGGTCCGGAAAGCAGCAGAACCCCTATGTGCAGGAACACATCGACCTGCAGGCCAGCATCAAGGAAGGCAAGGGCACTCTCAATGAAGCCGAGAACGTCGCCCACAGCACCATGACGGCCATCCTCTCCAGGACAACCTGCTATACCGGCAGGGAGATAACCTGGGATGCCATCATGAAGAGCAACGAGCACCAGGGCCCTGCGAAGTTCGTCGGTGAAGGCGGCAACAACGACTACAGCCGCTATACCTTCGAAGGCCCCCTGCCCATTCCACCTGTCCCGCAGGTCGGAAAGCCCATGTAGGCCGCCTCTGCTGAAAAGTTACCGGGGACGGGAATGCCTCCAGGCCATCCTGTCCCCGGCTTTTTAATCTCTGCCAGGATCCAGAGCCGATGTTGAAAGGTCCGCTGTCGATCGTGACGATCAAAAACCGCGCCCCGTCTTTGGCCTTCGCGGCCGGGGCTGCCGCGCTGCTCTTCGCGGCCTTCGCGATCGACACCTTGCGGGCCTACGAGCCTAGGACCCGGGTCTCAACCACGGATGGGTTCTGGGAGATCAACGGCAAGCCGACCTACGAGGGGACCGATGCCGAGGGCC
>JAKUSY010000325.1 GCA_022451445.1 Planctomycetota bacterium | reverse complement strand
AGGTCCACTCCAGCTTCCCCTGGGTCGAGTACACCTGCCCCTACCGCGACAGCCTCTTCACCACGCTCACCATCGACCCCGAGAGCGGACGCATCGACGTCAAGGGCCGTGAGAGCCAGTGGGTCGGGAAATCCCCCACGCAACTCGGAATCCCGTCGAAGCCCAACCTCACCGCAGGCACGGAGAACAGCCCGAAAATCCGCAGCCGACAGCTCGGGCCAACCGAGAAGTAACCGGAGATAAAAACATCATGAGAACCCCTCTACTCATCCTCGCGGCCATCCTGCTCAGCTCGACCCTTTACGCCAGGGCGCCGAACTACATCGTCATCTTCTGCGACGACCTCGGCTACGGAGATCTCGGCTGCTACGGATCGAAGAAGAACCGTACCCCGCGAATCGACCAGCTGGCAGCCGAGGGCATGCGCTTCACCGACTTCTATTCATCGAGCCCGGTCTGCACGCCGTCGCGCTCGAGCCTGATGACCGGCTGCTACGCCCGCCGGGTCGGCATGCACGAGGACTTCACCGGCCACTGGGTGCTCATTCCCCGCAGCCGGCGAGGGCTCAACCCGAAGGAGTTGACCGTGGCCGAGGCGCTCAAAGAGAAGGGCTACGCCACGATCTGCATCGGCAAGTGGCATCTCGGCGACCAGCCGCAGCATCTGCCCACAGCGCACGGCTTCGATGAGTACTACGGCATCCCCTACTCCAACGACATGCAGAGCGCCCGGCGCGGAGATCCGCCCCTTCCTCTTGTCGATGAGAAGACAGTCATCGAGGCACCCGCCGACCAGGCGACCCTCACCCAGCGCTACACCAGGAGAGCGGTCGAGTTCATCGAGAAGAACAAGGCGCGCCCCTTCTTTCTCTACCTGCCGCACACCTTCCCCCACCTGCCGCTCTTTGCCTCGAAGGATTTCCACGGCAAGAGCGCCAACGGACGCTACGGCGACTCGGTGGAGGAGATCGACTGGTCGACAGGTCAGATCCTCGACTGTCTCGACAGGCTGAAGCTCTCAAACGACACCGTCGTGATCTTCACCTCCGACAACGGCTCCAACGGCCGCCACGGCGGCTCCAACGCACCCCTCTCCGGCGCCAAGGGCTCCACCATGGAGGGCGGCATGAGGGTGCCGATGATCGCCCGCTGGCCGGGGCGCATTGCAGCCGGCTCGACCTGCAAAGAACTCTCTTCCACGATGGACTTCCTGCCCACCTTCGCCACGATCAGCGAGGCGAAGCTCTCCGGAGCGAAGATCGACGGCTTCGACATCTCCCCGCTGCTCCTTGGCAAAGAAAACGCGACCTCCCCCTACGAGGTGTTCTACTACTACCGCCGCAGGCAGCTGCAGGCGATTCGCTGGGGTGACTGGAAGTGGCACCTGCCGCTTGAAAAGACCCACCCCAACTGGACGACCCCGAAGGCCACCGGCAGGGGCAGACCCGGCAAGCTCTACAACCTGGCCAAGGACCTCCGCGAAAAGAACAACGTGCTCAAAGACAACTCGGACGTCATCAAGGAGATGCGGAAGCTTGCGAAGCAGGCCGTCTCCAGCATCGGTAACGACGCAGCAGGCGGCTCCGAGGCCCGCCCGGCCCTGACACTCGACACCTCGGCTCCCCTGGTCCTGAAAAAGAAATAAAGGAGCTGCCTTGTCGCGATCCAGAAAATTGTCCCTGGCCGGTTTCATTCTCCTGGCCGGCTGTACGGGCCCCCTCCTTTCCGACGAACAGAAAACCCTGCGCGTCTGGCCCGGCAAGGCGCCCAACGAGCCGGCCGGCATCGAGAGCCGCAAGGCCGAGACCGTAACCGGCAAAGACGGGGTCATCCGAATCCGCTATGTTGACACGCCCGAACTGGTGCATTTCCCCGCGCCGCGCGACAAGGCCACAGGCACCTGCATGATCATCTGCCCCGGCGGCGGCTACAACATCCTCGCCTGGAACAAGGAGGGCACCGAGATCGCCGAGTGGCTCAACTCCATCGGCGTCGAGGCCGTCGTCCTGAAATACCGCGTGCCCCGCCGCAATGTGAAAAAACCGCATCCCCTTCCCCTGCAGGACCTGCAGCGTTCGATTCGCATCGTGCGCTCGAAGGCGACCGAATGGAAGATCGATCCGAAACGAATCGGCGTCATGGGCTTCAGCGCCGGCGGCCACCTGAGCGTCATGGCCTCATCCTATTACAATGAGAACTCCTACAAGCCCATCGATGCCATCGACAAGCTTGATGCACGCCCGAGCTTCGTGGCGTTGATCTACCCCGCCTATCTCGGCAACGCGAAAAAAGATTCCGGCTAGCTCGACCCCCTCGTCAAGGTGAGCGAGAAGACGCCGCCGACCTTTATCGCCATCACCCACGACGATGGCGACCGGGCGCTCTTCGCCGCGCTCTATTACGCCAAGCTCAGGCAGAACCGCGTACCGGCCGAGCTGCACATCTACTCCAGGGGAGGCCACGGCTACGGCCTTCGGCCCAGCAAGAACCCTGTCTCCACGTGGCCGGCCCGCCTCGGCGACTGGCTGCGCTACAGCGGCTGGCTCGAAAAGAAATAAAAAAGAGCCCCGGCACCAGGCGCGGTCCCGGGGCTCTTTTCTTTTGCCGCCTCCGAGCTTACCAGCTGTCGGTACGGAACGGGCTGGCGGGGATGCCTTCCTTATTGTAGAGGTTAGCCTTCGCCGGATTCATCGTGAAGCCGTAGCGGACAGCGACCGGCTTCGGGACATCGGCTGACTTGACAACGACGGTATCCCCGTCGATGGTCGCCTCGGCCCAGACCCACTTCTTGTCCTCACCTGCGATGGAGAAATGGGCCAGCTTGCCGTCCTTCAACTCGGCGGTGGGCTCAAGGCCGGTTTTCTTACCGATCATCAGGCCCTTGCCGACATGGTCGAACGACAGGCGAATCGAGCCGCCCTCGATCTTCTGGCTCTTGTAGAGCGGCCCGGCCGGCACCAGGTCCTTCTTACCGTAGGTCTGGTGCAGCGCCCACTGCGCGAGCCTTGAACCGACGTCCTGCTTGTTCCTGGGGTGGATGTCCCTGGCCGCTCCAATGTCGGTAATCACCGCCATGCCGGTACCAGGAATATCGAGGGCCTTGGTCTGCGCCTCGCGGATCTTCGCCCAGCCGTCACCGCCTTCGGGATTCTGGTTTTCCTTCTGGAAGTTGGCCAGCTGCACCCAGTAGAAGGCGAGCTTGTCGTTCTGGAAGACCTTCCGCCAGCCGTTCACCAGGGCGTGCTTCTTGTGGTAGTAGCTCATGTGCTCACCACCGTTGGATTCGCCCTGGTACCAGATCCCTCCGCGCATGGCCAGCGGCGCAAGCGGGTGGACCATCGAATTGTAGATGGCCGAGGGATGACCGCCACCAACCTTGGTATCGGCCTTGTAGTTCTTTACCTGCTCAGCTTGCTTCGACAGCTCGGGAACCGACTCGAAACCGGCCAGCGTGGTCCAGGGCTCGATGCGGGTGCCGCCCCAATTGGAGCCGACCAGCCCGACGGGCACTCCGAGCTCTTTCTGCAGCCTGCGACCGAAGAAATAGCCCACCGCGCTGAATCCGGGTGAAGATTTCGGAGAGCACACCTGCCAGCTGCCGGCACGGGCGGCTTTTTCGTTGGGTACCGGGCTGACGGTATGGCCGGGCACGTTGAAAAGACGGATTGCAGGGTGGTCAGCGGCCGCGATCTCTTCCTTGGCCTTCATGCTGCGATTCAAACTCCACTCCATGTTCGACTGGCCGGAACAGATCCATACCTCACCGACGAGGACGTTGTCGAGAGAGATCTTGTTGTTGCCCTGGACAGTAAGGCTGGCTGCTTTGGCGCTGGCCTTGAGGGGATCGAGCTTCACCATCCACTTGCCATCGTCGCCCGCCTTGGCTGACTTCGACTGCCCGGCGAAGGAAACGGTGACTTTCTCACCCGCCTCGGCCCAGCCCCAGACGGGAACGGGCAGGTCGCGCTGCAGAACCATGTTGCTGCCGAGAACACGCGGCAGGGTTACGTCTGCCGATACGGAAACGGAAACCGCCAGGATGCTGAGGAAGGTCAGTGCATGAAGCTTCATCTGAGTTAAACCTATCGTTAAAACCAGGGTGAGGGGAAAGCGTGAAGCCGCTCACGCTACAAGCCGGCATCATACCAAAATTTGCTCTCTGCCCAAAGGCATGCCTCCGACTTCAAGCCGCAATGGTTTCGCATCCCAATCCTGCCCGGGAAAGAATAGACTGCTCTCTTCTGATGAAAGATCTTCAACTCTCCCCGGGACCGGCTTAAAAAATGAAAACCAGCTATCCGTTCCTTCTCCTCGCCCTGTGCCTGCAGGCTTTCACCCTGGAGGCGAACGC
>JAKUSY010000324.1 GCA_022451445.1 Planctomycetota bacterium | reverse complement strand
CATTTGTTCTTTTATGTTCATCTCGATCGCTTCTCGCTTGGTTTGCCGCCTTGCGACGGAAGGGGTTATCCCTTGGTTACTGTCTCACTCAGGTTCAGCAGCAGGTGGGTTACCATCGTCCAGGCCGCCAGCTCGTTGACGTCAATCTTCTGGTCTCGAGGTGATTCACCTACCGAAAGAAGTTTTGGAGCGGATTCGGGACTGGCCTTGAACTGCTCCAGGTATTCGTTGAAAAGGCGCGCGAGCGTCTTCAACTCGGAATCACCCGGGCGGCGGGTCACGATGGTGCGAAAGGCGAATGCCGCTCGATCTTCAACACTGGCGCCGCCTTCCTTGAGCACTCGCTCGGCGAACTTCCGCGCCGCCTCGACGAATTGCACGTCATTCATCAATACCAGTGCCTGCAGGGGCGTATTCGTTCGCGCCCTGCGAACCTGGCAGGTCTCCCTGTTCGGTGCGTCGAAGGTCGACATCGATGGCGGCGGCGAGGTCCGCTTCCAGAAGGTATACATGCTTCGGCGGTAGAGCTTTTCGCCCTTGTCCTGCTTGAATACGGAGGTGTTGCTGCCGCCAAAGCCTACCGGCTTCCAGAGCCCGGGTGGTTGGTACGGCTTGACGCTCTTTCCGCCGATCTTGCCAACCAGCAGCCCGCTCACGGCGAGGGCCTGGTCCCTGATGATCTCCGCATCGAGCCTGAAGCGCGGACCCCGGGCGAGCAGGCGGTTTTCCGGATCGGCGGCGAGCTTTGGCTCGGTGATCTTTGACGATTGCTGGTAGGTGGCCGACGTGACAATCTGGGCGAGGAAGCGTTTAACGTCCCAGCCGGAGCCCACGAAGTCCATCGCCAGCCCGTCGAGCAATTCCGGGTGTGACGGGTGCTCCCCCTGTACGCCGAAATCCTCAGACGTCCTGACAAGGCCGGTGCCGAAGAACTGCTGCCAGAATCGGTTGACGGTTACACGGGCCGTGAGAGGATGCCGGGGCTGGACCAGCCACCTCGCGAGCCCCAGGCGATTGGGGGGCGCGTCCTTTACCGGCGGCGCGAGCCATTCCGGTACCGCGGAGGAGACCTTTTCACGCTTGAGCGTGTACTGGCCGCGCTCGAGGACGTAGGCCTGCCGCGGTTGCTTGCGATCCTCCATGACCATGCTCGATGGCATGGCCTTCTCAATGGCGGCGAGCTTGTTGCTGATGATCTTCTGCTTCGACAGCTGCTTGGCGATCCGGCCCCTGGTGTCCGGGTGGACGTGACGGAGGAAATGCCGGGTGGCCAGGGTCGTCTGTTCGTCGGTACGCTTGTCCCGCTCTACTTTCAGTGCCTTCTGGACCTCGGCAGGTATGCCGGAGTAGTTGTCCCTGGCGCTGAACTGTTCCCAGGTGTATTGCGATCGTTTCTGCTCATGGGAGAGAGCGCGCGAGATGATGCCGGCCTTGTCCCAGTGGACCGTTCCGTTGACCTGGGTAAAGGCCCAGCCATTGAGCTGGGCCCCGGGGTTGAGCCCGACGTCCTTGGCCGGGACCTCCAGCCGAATCCATTTCCCGGCCGCGGGGAGCTTGCCCATCTGGCGGTTGGCGTTGCCGTGCTTTCCGGCGAGGAAGGCCTTGTCTTCACCCCAGGTCGCTCTGTGCTCCCAATTGCCATCGTTGAATTGCAGCTGGATCGTCTTCGGGGGCTTGGCGGGATCGAGATAAACATAGGTAAAGAGCTTTGAGTTCTCGGTGCTCTTGAGCCGGTCTGTCGCCTCCGTGAAGAAATGCTGGGTGATGGCATCGCTTGCGCTGACCCGTGTGTGGGACTTCTTTCCGCTGTGGACCGGGTGGTTGGGGCCCTCGACAAATTTCCACGGCGGCGAGTCGTTCCCCTGGGGCTTGGCGCCGGCCGGGAGCTGGTCATCGATCCAGACGCGCTCCTGCTCGCCGAGGTCTCCAAGCGGCTCGTTCGGCTTCGGATCCTTGTAGCCGGCATTCGCCAGCAACGCGTCGATTTCCCCGGTGATGGCGGCGGATTGTTTGTTGAGCTCCTTGCGCTCCACCCGCTGGCTCATCGTGGGAGCCTTGACGATGGGGGGAGGCAGGAGCTTATTCCCGTCCATGGCCCGCTCGGTAAGGCTGAAGTAGTAGGAGAAGAGCTGGTAAAATTCTCTCTGGGTCAGGGGATCGAATTTGTGGTCGTGGCAGGCGGCGCAGCCGGCGGTGAGGCCGAGCCAGACGGTGGAGGTCGTCTCAACGCGGTCGACCGCGTATCGCATATAGTATTCATCGTCGATCGAACCGCCCTCGCCGGTGGTGACGTTGCAGCGGTTGAACCCGGTCGCGACCCGCTGATCGAGGGTCGGCTTGGGCAGGAGGTCGCCGGCGAGCTGTTCAACAGTGAACTGGTCAAAGGGCTGGTTGCTGTTGAAGGAATCGATGACCCAGTCCCTGTAGGGCCAGAGAGATCTTTCATTATCCAGGTGCAGGCCATGGGTGTCGCCGTAGCGGGCCGCATCCAGCCAGAAGCGCGTCATGTGCTCGCCGTACTGGGGGGATCCCAGCAGGCGGGCGACAACCCGCTCGTAGGCTTGATCCGATTTGTCGGCGAGGAACTCATCGATTTCCTCTAGGGTCGGGGGCAGGCCCGTCAGGTCGAGGGTGACGCGGCGGATCAGGGTCTCCTTTGAGGCTCGCTCCTGGGGTGACAGGCCCGCGGGGGAAAGCGAGGCGTGGATGAAGTTGTCGATGGGGTTTATCGACAGCCAATTCTTCACTGGCGCCGGCACCTTCTGGGCCTCGGGTGGCTGGAAGGCCCAGTGGCCGGCCCATTTCGCGCCGGAATCGATCCATTTCCGGACCAACTCGATTTCGCTCTTCGAGAGTGTTTTGCCGGTATCGGGAGGCGGCATCCTGTCTTCAGGGTCTTCGGCCGTGATCTTGCTGTAGAGCTCGCTCTGGGCGCTCTTGCCTGCGACGATGGTCGCGCGCCCATTATCCAGTTTCTCGATCGAGGCCTCGTGCTTGTCGAACCTCAACTTGGCTTTTCGGTTAGCCTCGTCCGGTCCATGGCATTTGAAGCAGTTGTCGGACAGCAGCGGCAGGATGTCGCGGCTGAAATCGACCTTGTCGCCGGCAGCCAGGGAGCTGCCCGGGACACAAAGGGCCACAAAGAGCAGCGAAATCGTTTGTCTGATCGTCATGCGGGTAATCCGACTCAAATGGTAAGAGTGAGATTTGCGCGATTTATGAGCTTTGCCCTTGGATAATACAATAGAGCGGGGCCCGGTTCACCCAGCTTCTTGGTTTCCGGGAGGGTTGGCCGGCCCTACTCAGGGTACCATCCTTTGCCAATGACGTAGCCCCGCTCCTTGAGCCAGGCCTGTTGCTTCGTGTAGTGTTCTGTCAGCTTTTCGCGGTCGAACCAGCGCTCGAGGTTCTGGTCGATCGTGTGGCCGCAGGTGGTGCCGGTGCCCCAGCCGCCACCGCGCAGCCATTGCGGGACCTTGTCGAACTGGCCTGTGCGGCAGGCGTGCACCGCCAGCAGCGCGAGCGGGTCGATGACATCCAGCGACACGACCTTCGGGCGGGCGTAATCGAACTCGGCGCGCAGGAGCTCGCCGCTGGTGAGGCCCTCCCAGGTTTCCCTTGTCCGCTTGTTGTGCCGCATCGTGTAGGGCCGGTCTGGGTTGAGCGAGAAGAGGCCGGACTTCGGGTCCTGGCGCCGGGCGATGAGCTTGCGCCCGAGACTCTCCATCAGTTCGAGGGTCTCCGGTCTACGGTGGACGCGGTAGAGGTCGGCAAGAGCGAAGATGTAGGGCGGTTCGGGCAGGACGCCGTCGAGCTTGAACGCCGGTTTCGCCGCCGGGGTGGCGCCGAGCTCTCCGAGTCCCTCGCCCCTGAACAGGCCGCGCAGCAGTGGCCAGTAGCGCTTGCGCGCGGGGTCGTCGGTGAGCCTGTAGGCACGGGCGACCGCGGCGAGGAATGCAGGAGACGGCGGGTTTGCTCTGAACGAGTCGCCTTCCTTCGCTCCCCAGCCGTGCAGCACTTTGCCGGGCTTGAAGACGTGATCGGTCACGTCGGTTCCATCGAGGATGATGCTGCGCATGGAGTGGGTGTCGCTTCTGTACGCCGCGGCCATGTAGCCGAGGATCCACTCGTCGATCCGACGGTGGACCTCGGCCAGCTCCCCTTTGTGGCCGTGTCTGTCGGCCTGTTCGACGGTCCCGAGGGCGCCGAGGAAGAAGGTCGGCATGTTGTAGATCCAACTCGAGATGATGACGCGCGGCTCGGTCACGTTCGCCTCCGGGAAGGTCTCGCGATAGACCTCCAGGTGGCGGCGAATTGAGGGCGTGTAGAGCAGCAGCGGCCAGATATTGGTCTTC
>JAKUSY010000323.1 GCA_022451445.1 Planctomycetota bacterium | reverse complement strand
TCTGGAAGGACAGGCTCCCCTGCCACCTTGTTGAAGGCACTGCCTCGATCCTGCTGGGAAAGCTCTCCGCCTTCTGCGAGACCCTCTTCAGCCTCCATCGGGAGCTGCGACGAAACCACACTCCTGATACCTGGAAGAGCAGCCTCCTGCAAATCACCGAGAAACTCTGCTGTGCAGAAGGTGATTACGCCCAGCAACAGCAGGTTGTACGCGACTCGATAAAAAAGATATGCGGCCACGCTAAGGAGACCGGTTTCGAGGGAGAGGTCAGCCTCGGCGTGATCCGTTCGCTGTTCAGCGAAGAGCTCGGCAGCCTGAAAACTTCACCGGGAAGGCTGGGCTCCGGTATCACCTTCTGCCCCATGGTCCCGATGCGGAGTATTCCCTTCCGTGTTGTCTGCCTCCTGGGCATGAACGATGGCGAGTACCCGGCCTCCGGACGAGCTCCGAGCTTCGACCTCACCATGAAGGACCCTCAACTCGGGGACAGCACTCGCAGAGACGAAGACCGCTACT
Organism: Planctomycetota bacterium; assembly: GCA_022451445.1. GTDB lineage: Bacteria > Planctomycetota > UBA8108 > UBA8108 > UBA8108 > UBA8108. The sequence continues at coordinate 3,844 of JAKUSY010000323.1, read as the reverse complement.
GCTTCCTCGAGGCGCTTCTGTCCGCGCGCGACAAGCTGCTGATCACCTACTGCGGACAGAGCGATCGCAACGACAAGAAGAGACCGCCCTCGGTGGTCGTGAGCGAGCTGATCGACGTTCTGAGCGAGAGCTTTGTTCCCCCGGGAGGCGATGCGGCTCTCGATGAGGATAAGCGGCGGGAAGAATGGATCACCGGGCACCCCCTGCAGCCCTTCAGCCCCCGCTATTTTGTGCCGGCTGCCGCCGAGCCCCGCGGTCTCTTCAGCTATTCAGAAGGATATTGCGAAGGCGCCAGGGCCCTTCGAAGCCAGTCGATCCGGCAGGAGTCCTTCTTTACCGGGCCCATCGAGGAGCAGGAGACGGGCGCTGGAGAGATCATCAGGATCGAGGAGCTTCTGCGGTTCTTCAAATCGCCTGCTGTCGCCTTCATCAAGGACCGGCTGAAAATATATCCCGGGCGTCTCTCCGGAGACCTCGATGAGCGCGAGCCCATCGAGCTGAATCAGCTCGACCGCTACAAGGTAGGCCACAGGGTGCTCTCCCTCCTGGTCGATGAGTTCCCGATCGAGGAAATCCAGCGAATTCTCGGCGCAAGCGGGCTCCTCCCTCCCGGGACCCCCGGAACCCTTCTCGTCGATGATCTCGCAAATGAAATCCGCCCCATAGCCGAAGCGATCAAGACCATCCGTACCGAAGAAGAGCTCGAGCCCCTGCCGATGGACCAGGGAATTGGCGACTATCGGCTCCAGGGGAAGCTTGGAAACAGCTACCCCAGCGCGATGCTTCGCTTCGGCTACTCCAGCTTCCGGCACGATCGGCTTCTGCGGGTCTGGATCGAGCACCTTGCTCTCTGCAACGAACCCGGAAGCTATCCGAGAAAGAGCAGGTTTATCTGCAGGAGCTCAGATGGTCCGGGGGTGAAGAACGTGCATTTCGAGGAGGTCAGCAAGCCCGAGAGCATTCTCAAAGAGCTCCTCGATCTCTATACCCTCGGCCAGTCGGAGCCTCTGCTTTTCTTCCCGGTAAGCTCCTCCGCCTACCTGAAGAAGATGGACGGGACGAAAGACGAAGGTCAGGAAGCCCGGGAAAAGGCCCTTCATACCGCCAGGACCAAATGGGGTGAATCCGATTTTGGGGCCAGCGAGTCCCGCGAAGATGCCTTCAGGCTGCTCTTCCCGGATACGAATCTCGACCCGCTCGATGAAAATTATCGCGTGAAGCTCGATCTGCAAGGCCGCGACAACTCATTCCACGCCCTTGCGGAGAAAATATTCAAGCCCCTGAATGCCCATCTCGGAGAGTCCGAATGACACGAACGTTTGACCCGGCAGAAATCGAGCTCAGCGGCCTCCAGCTTATCGAAGCCAGCGCGGGTACGGGCAAGACCTATGCGATCGAGCAGCTCTATATTCGCCTGCTTGTAGAGAGAGCGCTCGAGGTCGAAAACATCCTGGTCGTCACCTTCACCAACGCGGCCACCTCGGATCTGAGGAACCGGATCCGCCTGAAGCTCCTGCAGGCTCACAGGATCTTTTCCGAAGAAAAATACTCGGAAGAAGATGAAGAAGGTTTTTACACGAGCCTGCTCGAGAGGGTTTCTCCTGAAGATGCAGGGGAGCGCATCGACCGGGCGCTCAGATCTTTCGACCTTGCGGCGATTCATACCATCCACGGATTCTGCGCCCGCATCCTCGCCGAGAACGCCTTTGAAAGCGGAGCCGTTTTCGAGAGCGATATCGACACCGATATCGAGCCCCTCATCGAGGAGGTGGTCAATGATTTCTGGGTCAAAAAGGTATATGGAGCAAATGAGCTGTTCGTGGGCTATTTAGGCCAGTCGAAAATCGGTCCGCGGTCGCTTGTCGACCTGGCGAAAAAAATCCATTCAAGATCCGAGGCGGTAATCCTACCCTCGCGCCCTTACAGCGGAGGGATAGTAGGAAGCGCGGAGTCAACTAAAGCCTGTCTTGTGAAGTTGCATGAACGATTCAGAAAATCTGAGTCCGGTTGGGTTACAGCTTATGAAAAGTGCAAAAATATCTGGGGAAAAGACGGCAAGCAAATCATCGGGGAAATCCTGAGATTCTCTGATGAAGGGATCCTGAAGAGCAGCCTTTACAAAACGGATGAAATTCCCGGCTGGGAAGCGGAGCTAAATTGCTTTTTCACTTCCAGTAAACCGTCACTGATCAACCAGCCTGGAAACCTGGAGAAATTAACCCCTGCCGCTCTCGAAGATGGGCGTTACGCACAGAAGAAAAAAATTCCTCCGCCTTCACATCCTTTCTTCGAGGCGTGTAAACGCCTCATGGATGAAACCAGAACCCGCCTAGCTGCCCTGGATGCAAACGTCCTGGATCTCAAGCTGGATCTCGCTGATGAGATTCGCAACGAACTCCCCGGCCGCATGAAACAGCGTAACCTGAGAGGTTACGACGATATTCTCGGGGATCTCGCCGCTGCGCTGGACTCAAGTCGCGGCCTCCGGCTGACCGAAGCCATCTGCGAGACCTACAAGGCCGCGCTCATCGATGAATTCCAAGACACCGACAGGGTGCAGTACCGGATTTTCAAGAAGATCCACGAAGAAGGAAACCTGCCGACCCTGTTTATCGGCGATCCGAAGCAGGCCATCTACAGCTTCCGCGGCGCGGACATCTTTACCTACCTGGAGGCGAAGAAAGATGCGGGGGGCAATCTCCACACCCTGGACACCAACTGGCGTTCCGATCCCCTCCTGGTCAAGGCCGTCAACACCATCTTTGCCGGCCCGGAAAACCCCTTCAAGATCGAGCAGATCTCCTACAAGAAGGTCTCCCCCGCTGAAGAACAAAAAAACGACCTGGTCATCGATTCCAAGACCGCCTCGGGACTCGAGATCATCTGGTTCGACCAGGAGAAAGCCCTCAAAGGTGGAGAGGCCCGTATCAGCAGCACCTACGCCGACGATAAAATCGGCCGGCATCTCTGCAACAGCATTCCCTCTCTGCTCGATGGGAGCTGCCTCATTAAAGATGAACCGGTCCGGCCAAGAGACATCGCCGTCCTGGTGAGATACGGCAAGCAGGGGCAAAAGATCCAGCAGGATCTCAAGGAGGTCAATATACCGAGTGTCGTAAACGGGGGCGGGAACATCTTCAAGACCCCCGAGATTTACGAATTGCACCTCTGGCTCACGGCCGTTACCGATCCTTCAAAAGAAGGCCGTCTGCGAGCGGCCCTCAGCACCTCCCTGCTCGGCCTCAGCGCCGTCGAGGTCGCCGGGCTGGAAAAAGACGAGTCCGCCCGGGACCATTGGATCAATAAGTTCCACTCTTGGAACGAGCTCTGGAATTCGAACGGCTTCATATCGCTTTTTCGCGATTTCATGGAATCAAGGGAGATTGGGGGCCACGACACCGCCCCTGTCCAGAAACGGATTCTCTCACGCCCCGACGGAGAGAGGTGCCTGACGAATCTCCTTCATGCGGCGGAGCTCATTCATTCCGAGTCGACTGTCAAAAAACTCGGTCCGGCTCAATTGGTGGATTGGGTCGAGAGCAGGATCACCTCGAAGGGCGCCCCACCTGATGCGGAAGAGCTCCGAATGGAAAGTGACGCCGAGGCCGTACAGATCGTCACCATCCACTCCAGCAAGGGACTGGAATATCCCATAGTCTTCTGCCCCTACATTTCCTACGGAGAATATCTTCGCCCAAGAGACAAGAAGGCCCTCGTCTACCACGACAAGGATGAAGACAACAAGCTCAAGCTCAACATCTCGCCGGTTTCAAATTCCTCCGAGGAAGCGCAGGTACTCGAAGAGCTCCTCCAGGAGGCTCTGCGGCTGTTCTATGTAGCCCTC
>JAKUSY010000322.1 GCA_022451445.1 Planctomycetota bacterium | reverse complement strand
CAACCTCCAGGATCGCCATTCCCGGGAAACTCACCAGCGCGAACCTGCTGCTTCGCCTCTTCGCCCCCCGGGTCCCCCCTGCCTCACTGATCGAGATGACCTTCGACCGAATCATGGAATCGGTACAGGGCGGGGAGGTCGACGCGGGATTGATCATCCACGAGAGCCGCTTCACCTACCGCGATTTCGGCCTGCGAAAAATGGTCGACCTCGGTGACTGGTGGGAGGAGGTCCACGGCTATCCGATCCCATTAGGAGGCATCATCGCCCGGCGGGATATCGGGGAAGAGACCATCGAAGCTTTTGACCGAGCGCTCTCAAGCAGTGTCCTCCATGCCATGAACCACCCGGAAGATTCGCGAGAGTTCGTCCGACGCCACGCCCAGGAAATGGACGACGAGGTAATGGCGGCCCATATCGGGCTCTACGTGAACGACTTTACCGTCAACCTGGGAGAAGAAGGCGCGAGCGCCGTAGCCCACCTGTTCGCCATCGCCGAGACGGAGGGAATCCTGCCGGCGGCCGGACCGCGATGACACCTTCGGCTCCATGCGCCGCAGGAGCCAAAAAAATGGGAGGGCCCGCCGGGGTCATTCCCCTGGGACTCTCCCCGAACCCTTCCCCGTTTTCACCCCAGCCGGGGATTGAGGGACCTGCCAAAACGCGACACGCCGGTCGAAGCCAGTCGGGCAAACTTCGGGATCGAACAACCGCGCGTTGAACAACAGGATCCCCCGAGTAGGATCCTCCAAAGACCATTTCTGTCGAAATGGAACAGCCCCCGGGCCGGCGAAAAGAAACGCCCCCGGAAAATTCTGCCGGGCCGCGCACACCGCCTCGCCAGCTCGTCGGAAATACCGCCCCCAGGCAATAGAACGCAACGATGGCCGCCTCTGAGTGACTCCGATAAAAACCGTCTGCCCGACAACCCAATCGTAGAGGTGCAAATTCGCAGATTTCATCAACTAACGGGGTTTTCCCTGAACTGGCGGGTGACCCCGTCTCCCGCACAGACAGGGCAACATTTGACGGAGCCGGACAATCTGCGTAGAGTGTTGCGCCGGGAAAAACCTCCCGGCCCCCGGAAACCACCAGGCAGGACCCTCAATGCAGAAGCTCTTTGTTACAGACCTTGATGTACGCGGAAAACGCGTCCTGGTAAGGGCCGATTTCAATGTTCCCCTGCAGGGTGGAGAGATCATCGATGACCGCCGCATCCGGGAGTGCCTCCCGACAATCCAGTGGCTCATGGAAAACGGGGCGCGGACCATTCTCATGTCCCACCTGGGACGTCCAGGAGGTGAGCGCGCTGAAGACTACAGCCTGCAGCCGGTCGCGCTGCACCTCGGGCAGCTGCTGCGGCGGGATGTACCGCTGGCAAATGACTGCATCGGCCCTGAGGCGCAGGCGAAACTCCAGGGCCTGGCCGACGGCGGCGTTCTGCTGCTGGAGAACCTGCGCTTCCACGCCGGGGAGACCGCCAACGAGCCGGAGTTCGCCCAGGCGCTGGCATCCCTGGCCGAGATCTATGTCAACGATGCCTTCGGCACCTCGCACCGCTCCCACGCCTCCATCACCGGGGTAGCTGAGCGGGTCGCCCAATGCGCCATGGGCTTCCTTCTCAAGAAAGAGCTCGACCTGCTCGGCGGCGCCCTGGCAGATCCCCGCCGCCCCTTCGTCGCCGTCATGGGAGGCTCCAAGGTCTCGGGAAAGATCAAGGTGATCGAGAACCTTCTCGACAAGGTGGACCAGCTCATCGTCGGAGGGGGAATGTCCTATACGATCTTCAAGGCCATGGGCCTGGAGATCGGGAAATCCCTCCTCGATGAAGGCTCACTGGAGGACGCGGCAGGGATACTCGAGGCAGCCGAGGCCCTCGGGCCCGGACGTCTCATCCTTCCCCTGGACATCCTCGCCGCAGATGCTTTCGACAACGATGCCGTGACCACGGTCTGCCCGGCCGGAGAGATCCCGGCCGAGCTCGAGGGCCTCGACATCGGCCCGCGGACCATCGAGCTCTACGGCGGAATCGTGCGGGAGGCGGGGACCGTGATCTGGAACGGCCCGATGGGAGTCTTCGAGATGCCGACCTTCGCCCGGGGCACCAAGTCTGTGGCCGCCGCGATGGCCGAAGCGACGGCGCGGGGAGCCACCACCATCGTAGGCGGCGGCGACTCGGCGGCAGCGATCAAGGCGGCCGGCCTCTCCGACGACATCTCTCACGTCTCCACCGGCGGCGGCGCCTCGCTCTAGCGTCTCGAGGGCGGCCCCCTGCCGGGCGTGGCGGCGCTCTGCGACCGGGCCTGAGCCTCCGTCTCAGACGAGGGGCTCTGGATTCCAGATCCCGAAATTGTCAAGGTAGACCTGCAGCGCCTCGACCTCTTCGGCTCGCTGGACGAGCCAGTCATAGGTCTCAACGAGCAGGAGCTGTTCTTCTTCAAGGGGCAACTCCCCGGTGAGGACCCTCGTGCGCAGAAAAACGAAATAGGTATCGAGTACATCGTGCATGCAATAGTCGTTGATCTCGCGGAGTTTCCCCTCCGCGTAGAGACCGGCCACCTGGTCTCCGCTGGTGTCCATCTTGCCGGGCTTGCCCAGCATCTTGGCAAGCAGGTTCAGCCCGCCCCGGATGCGTGAGGCACCGTACTCGCTCAGCCAGTCCATCAGGTCGATGTGCTTGTCGGTGTAACGGTACCTGTGGCCGAAGCGATCGTCGGCGAAATAGGCCGGGCACGAAATTCCGAAGCGAAAAGCGTTCAGCGTCATCAGCGGAATGTCGAAACCCCTGCCGTTGAAGTCGACCAGCGCGGCTCTCTTATAGTGGCTGACGCCCTTCCAGAAAAGCCGGGTCATCTCCCTCGAATCGAAATCGGGATCATCCAGGCAGGATATGTCCAGCAGGCGGAAATCGCTCGACACCCTGGCTACCGAGATGGCCACGGGGACGTGAAAAGCTACAGGTATGAAAGCGTCCGGATCGCCCAACTCCTCAAGATAGCGCCCGATCGCCGCCTCGGGGGTCAGCTCCTCGCCCTGGTAGAGCACCCGCGCCATGAGTGCCCCATCGACCACCGACTCGGTGTCGTAGACTATATAGCGGGTCTGTTCTTCCTGATCCATTCGCGCTCTCGTTCCTTTAGATGTGGTTCTAACCCACCTTGTGCGAAACATACAAGCCTCGACAAGAGGCGACAAACTCGCTGCGCAGATCGGGTAAACTGGCAATATGCCTGTTCGCAATAAAATCAGGATCTACGAGACCGCTATCTGGGGCAGCATCACCGCCAGCCTCGGACTCGGCGCACTCGGGGCGTATCTTACCTACAAGCAATACGACGACATGGACTTCCGCCTCCTCGTAACCGAGCGGGTCTATTCGACCAACCTGGCGACCAAGCTGCGCTCGGAGATAGAGGAACGCGAAAAAGAAACCTTCGAATCGATCAAGGCTTTCGCCCACGGGGCGCACGAAGCCCCTACACTGCTGCCTGGTACCCCGGAGGCCTTCTTTAGTCTGCCTTTTCGCATTCGGAACAATGGCGAGATAGAAGGCCTTGGCCGGCCGGCACAAGCATCTCCCCCACCTCCCCGGGAGACCGATGCGCCGCCCGCGGAATATCGTCAGGCGGTAAGGCTATCCCATTCCCGCGCCCCGGTCGAACGCAAGATCAAGGCCCTCGCGGCCGCTTCCAGGCGCGCCGAGCTCCCGCCGGCCTGGCGAATCCGGGCCAACACCCAGCTGGCGGCGCTCTACAACAGACATGATCAGCCGGCGGCTGCCGAATCAATCTATGCCAGCATGCTGGAGAGCGCCCCTGGCGCGCTTGCGAACATCTCCTGGCCAACCCCGGCGCAGCTCAGCCTCGCGAGAGCTGCGACACTCCCCAAACTCGACCGGAAAGCGGAGGTTCCGGGGGTCCTCACACACGGGCTTTCATTTCTATATTCAGGCTCGAAGAAAAACGGCTTCGCCAAGCGGGAATCCTACCTCCAGGGATCAATCCAGTTGCTGCGCGACCTCGAGCTGCCGCCGCCGAAGGAATTGAAGGAAGCAATCAAAGAGCTCGAGAAAAGAAAACCTATCGTGCGCGCGGTAAAGCATGTGAGAGATGTTTCGCTCCCCCGGGAGTTGTCGAGGAGGAGCGCAACATCCTCGCGGAGGTGGTCCTGGAGCAGCATTAAAAATAATCTCGCTGTCGTCTGGAGACCTACCCCTTCAGCCCTCACCACGGCTGGAATAAAAACCGCTGGCGTCGTCGTAGACGTGAAGCGCCTGCTGAAAGCCCTGAACAGAGAGGTCAATATCCTGGACAAGGAGATACCGGGCCTCGGCAATTCCGGTTCGCATCGGGTAGCCCTGGGG
>JAKUSY010000321.1 GCA_022451445.1 Planctomycetota bacterium | reverse complement strand
AAGGTCACGTGCTCCTTGATTCCCAGCTCCGCCGCCAGGTTGCGGGCCGGTTCGAGGTCGACACCCTCGCCGATCATGACCAGGTGGGCAGGGAGATTTCGATGCAGAAGCTGGAAGGTCCTGATGACGTCGAGTACCCGCTTGACCGGCCGGAAGTTGGAGAGGTGCCCGATGAGGAACTCTCCGGGGCGGGTATAGGCCGAGCGCTTCGCTTCCGAGCGCAGGGCAGGGTTGAACTTGCCGGAGTCGACGAAATTGGGGACGACCTCGACCGCCCTGCGGGTGCTGAAGCGCTGCAGGGTTTCCCCTGCGAGCTGGTCGCTTACCGCAGTGATCCCCTCGGAGTGGTCAAGACTGAAGCGGGTGATCTCAAAGAAGGAGCTGTCGAGCCCGACGAGGGTGATGTCAGTTCCGTGCAGCGTGGTGATCGTCACCGGTCTCTGCTCCGGCTCCAGCATCTGGGTGCAGAGGTAGGCTGCGATGGCGTGGGGTATTGCGTAGTGGACATGGAGGATGTCGAGCGAGCGCTCCCTGCAGACCTGCGCCAGCTTGGTGGCGAGCGCGAGGGTATAGGGCGGGTATTTGAAGAGGGGGTAGGAGGTCACCTCCACCTCGTGGAAGAAGGTATTGGGATGGGCGTTGGGGACGCGGAAGGGGAGCGTGTGGCTGAAGAAATGGACATGATGTCCCCTGGCCGCGAGCTCGAGGCCGAGCTCCGAGGCGACGACGCCGCTCCCCCCGTGGGCCGGGTGGCAGACGATGCCGATTTTCAGCTTTCTCTCTGAAGTGTTTTCCACGGGACAACCGAGTATTGCTTTACGGGATCTCTGACGGGCACCGGCAGCGCGCTGGTGAAACCCTCACCGTAGCTCGCGCCGATAAAGAAGCCGAAATGGCGCAGTCCGCCCTCGACCCAATTGTTGAATTCCGGGTGTGATATTCGCGTCTGCGGCTCCCGGGAATCCTCCTGGTAAAATTGTGAGCCGTAGCAGGCGATGGCCTTCTTCCTGGTTTCATAGACCTCGCTGATGTCCACCACGAGCGAGGGAACCGCCGGCCGGGTGCCCATCGTGTGCAGGAGGGTATTCGGCCGCCAGGGCTCGAGCTCCGGCAGGTATTTCGCGATCCCGCTGAGATAGAAGCTCCGGTCGACGATCGCCGCCACGGCCATATGGTCAGGATGATGATCGGCGAGGGCGGGGGCGATGACCACCTTCGGGCGCATGAGGCGAATCAGGCGCACGACCTCCTTGCGGTATTCCTCGCGATCTTCGAGGTGCCCGTCCGGCAGGCCGAGGTTGATACGGCAGCGGAGGCCCAACTCTCCGGCCGCAGCCTCGGCTTCGGCGGCGCGCTCCTCCGGGCTGCCCCGGGTGGCCAGCTCTCCGCGGCTGAAGTCGACCACGCCGGCGCGTGAGCCCGTGGCTGCCGCCAGGGCAAGGGTACCGCCGCATTGCAGCTCGGCATCGTCAGGGTGAGCCATGAAGGCGACGATGTCGCATTCGGTGGGCTGATCGAGTAAAGATTCCTCTGGCATCTGATTCCGCTCCTGTGCCTCCCGCTATCTCGCGGTTCCTGGGAAACCGTAGCATAAAGCAACGGCGGGCGAATTCAACATGGCGAACTGACCGGTGTGAGCACGGAAGGTTCTTCAGCTTTCAAATTCGAGCAGCCTGTGCGAGAGGGAAAATGGGTCCTTGCCGATCTCCTCGATGATTCTCTCGAGCCAGTCCGTTCCATGGTCGGCGATGAGGTGAAGGTAACCCCAGCGGCGCTCCTGCAGCTTGCCCCCGGGCAGGAGCTCTTCCCAGCACGAGGAGGCGTTCTTCCAGGCGTCAGCATCGCCCCGGGCCCGCAGCTTTCGAATCCTGTTTTCGAGGCGTGCGAGGGATTCGCGCGCCGTTCTGCGCCCTCGCTCCAGGCCCCTGGAGCCGGTACGCTCTCCCGCGCGCGCCTCGTCAAGGGAGGCGAGGCGCTCGCGGATTCCCCGAACCTCTTCAAGCTCGCCGTGGTCCTCATCAAGGTCGACAAGGTCTTCGGGACAGAGAGCCGCCGCCAGGCGGCCGGTGTCGGCGTTCAGCTCGCTCCAGGCGCGGCGGCCCTCACCGGCCAGGGTCGTTCCCTGGAAGCGAAGCACGAGCCGCGGTTTCTCGACGCCGAGCCATTTGCTGAAGGGCCCCATCTGGGAGAAGTAGCCCGCCTCGGCCGGACCGCCTACCGTCGCCACCGAGGGCAGCAGGTAATCCTGGATGAGCGGCCGCAGGAGGGCTCCGGGGGAGAAGCTCCCCGGGTTCTCTTCGAGCTCTTCGAGCAGCTCCTGGCGGTCGAATCGAGGACCCCCGCCATCGATGGCGAGGCCGTTTTCCGTTGGCGCCAGGTGATCCCTGCGGCCATCGCGAACCAGGAAGAGTGGGAGGCGTGAGGAGACGAAGGGTTTGAGGCCGGCATCTTCGAGCTCCCGTGAGCCATCTTCCAGTCGCTCGATGAGCTCAGCGGGCCGCTCGATGCACTGGCGAACCAGGGGCCTCGAAAGCGGCCGGAGCTTTTCGGGATCGATGAAGACCAGGCCGTGGCCGCCCAGCAGGCTCGCCAGGAGGGCTGCGAAACCGGAGGCGACGGTGCGGCCGCGGTACTGGCCGGCCAGCTCACCGACAGTGTCGCTGTGGGGGCGTGAGCTCACATGGGAGATGAATTCCTCGATGACGGCCTCGCTCGCGGGATCGATCGGGAGGCTGCTGAGTGGAGCGCGGCCGGCGGGATGCGGAAGACTGAAGACAGCCGATTCACCCCCGGGAAAGCGGGCGGTGCGGACCTCATCGATATCGTGATCTTCGCCCGCGACCCAGAAAACCGGAACGCAGGCCCTGCCGTAGCGCTCCTCCACCCATCTCGCCAGGGCGATGGAGGTGAGGGCCTTGTAGAGAACGTAGAGCGGGCCTCCCAGGAAGCCGGGCTGCTGGCCGGTGACCACGCAGAGTGTCTCGTCCCGCCCGAGGCGCTCGATACCCGCCGCCGCCTCCGGGGCGCGGGGGAGCCCCCAGTCTTCGTAGGTGTTCTCGATCGCCGCGGCCAGGCCGGCTCGATCCGCCACGCCGCCGGACGCCCGGCTCTCGCAGTCGGCGGCATCGAGACGTCGCAGCGCCAGTTCCTCCCTGGAGAGGATGAACCAGCGTCCCTCGCCTTGCGCCGGCAGCAGCGGCCTGTACTGGGGACGCTCATACCATTGGAGGGGGAGGTCGTGGATCTTCATGAGTGCGCTCCGAGGAGGATCATTCGCGGGCTGCCCGCCTGGAAGGGAGCCCCTGTGAAATCGCCGCGGAGCTCATCGACCTTCAGTCCCCTGGGGGCGAGGATGGAGAGGAGCTCGTCCTCACCGTAGATTCTTACCGATTCCCGGTAGCTGCGCCGCTCCCCGCTGCCGGTGTCCAGCAGCTCGATTCGTTTCTTTACGCGGAGGGTCTCATCATCGAACCAGCGTTCCTCCCTGATCTCGAAGCGACCCTCCTCGCGGAGGCTTCGCGGAACCGGCGAGGCGGCATCGAGAGGATTGATGAGATCGATGAGGAAGCGCCCGCCGGGCCGCAGGACCCGGGCCATCTCTTTGATGGCCGCCAGGTTCTCTTCCTCGCTTTCGAAGTAGCCCAGGCTGGTGAAAAAATTGACCAGCACCGTAAAGCCGCCGTCGGCGAATGGCAGCTTTCGCATGTCGGCCCTGATGAGCGGGCCGGCCTTCCGGGACAGGGCCGTCTCCAGGAGCGGCAGGGACAGGTCGACGCCTGTGGCCTTGATATTTCTGCGGGCGAAGGCCTCGAGGTGCCGCCCGTGTCCGCAGCAGAGATCGAGGAGCGTGTCGCGCGGGCTGATGTCGAGCCGCTCGGCGGCAAAGGCCGCCTGGGCTTCGGCCTCCTCGTCGTCTCGCGCGGCGTAGAGCGTCCTGTAATCTTCGTTGAAGTGCTGGCGGTACCAGCAGGGGTCCGTCGATTGCATTTGTGCATTCTAACCCCGCGCCTGCCCGGCGCCATCGCACATTGACGGCCGCTTCACTCCCCGTACGCCGGAGCCCCCGGGGGCTGCTGAAGTTTCTTGACCATCTTTGGCTGGTGAAGTAGGAGTTAGTTTTCGAGCAGGCATTATTCGCGCTGAGATCCCGGGAGCCATCCCCATGGCAGTGAGCATCAATGTTTCCGACAAGGTCCTTGCCGGATTGAACCAGTCCTACACGATCACCAGTGACTGCGGCGAGCCCTCCGGGCAGGTTGCTGTTGGCGGGGTAGAGCTCGCTCACCGGATCATCCCCCCTGGCCCGCCGAAGGAGACGGATTCATCCGCGCCGCTTGATTACAAATACAAGGTCACGTTCTTCCTGCCCCCGGATACC
>JAKUSY010000320.1 GCA_022451445.1 Planctomycetota bacterium | reverse complement strand
CGAGGAGCAGACATTGACCAGCATCGCCTCACCGGTGGTGTTCTCGACGTAGGTGGTCGAGATCGCAACGAGGTTGTCGGTGCTCACACCGGCGGAGCCGATATAGGAATCGAAGTTCACCAGGTCGTCGTCTCCGTTGGAGCCGATACTTGCGGTGGTGATCCAGGTGGGGAGATCGCCCCAGTTGAGGGCGGTCCAGCCTCTGGATTCAGCGTTAGCGAAATCGATGTCCCAGACGGTTCCCGCCGAGGGATCATCTTCGTGGATGTCAAAGCCGCCGGCCCAGCCAGCTGAGGCCATGCGGTCAACACCGCCGCCGCCGCAACCGTGTTCCTGGTCGAGGATCAGCATGTTCCAGCCCTTGGCGCGGACCCAGCCGCCGGGGTTGATCCCGTCGGTATCGACAGGGATGACATCGCCGAGCTGCGTGGTGGTCAGCTCGTAGGCACCAGCGTCGGTGTTCCAGCCGTGAACCACGATGTAGTAGGGGACTCCATCTTCGGAGGCCCAGCCGACGGAGGAACGGCCTGTCCAGCCGCCCAGTCCACAGTTGTCGTCGTCATTGCTGCCGACCACAACCAGGGCGTCACAGGGACCCGAGAGGACGGTCATGGCGCTGTCGTAGTTGGAGCCCTCGCCGCAGGTGTTGGCGACCGTCAGGTTGCCGTTACCAACGACCGAGTACCAGTGAGCCGGGGCGTTGGGAAAGAGCACCGGTACTCCACCAGCGGATGAGCCAACGGTGGTTCCCGAAGCCGAACCATTACCATCGATCGCGACGGCGCTGGCGCAATCATCTTGCGCGAACGAAGCCGAGGTCGACCAGGCCAGAAGTCCGAAGACCGCCAGCAGAACAATAAATCTCTTACACATAACTGTGTAACCTCCAACTGGTGAGAAATAAAAACCTTGGTTTGAAAATTCAGACCCGGGCTCCGGAAACTACAGAGACTTTCCTCTGTGAAGAATGCGCCTCTATAGCGGCAGCTCCGAGTTGACCCTAAATTGAACGCTACTGTTCCAATCCAGCAGCGTATGTCTCAGATTCCTTTCGTACCCAAACGCAACGGTATTTTCTACCGTCACGTACCTTTCAAGTATAACAATTCCCCAACCACTGAAAAAGCACTTTATTAGCCGACTTTCAGCGTATTTTGCGACCCGGGAGGAGAGCAATATCAGGTAAAAGTTAGCATTCCGGGGGGCGGGAATAATAATTTCTCGCCAGGGCGCCCTGTAACTTCACAAGGTAGAAGATGTTGTGGTTCCGGTTCGGAAACTGACTGATGTAGTGACCTTGAGGCCGGGCGATGCGGCAATTAAAAGGAGAAGAAGATATAGTGACCCTTCCAGGTCTCTTTGATTGTCTTAAGTTCTTTCGCCGTCACAGTATCCGCAGGATGGAGTCTGCCCAGGGCCCGGAGGGTATTCCAGCGCTCAAAGAGATCCGCGGGGTCATCCTGGAGGCTGAGAAGCTGGCGAAGCAGCGTGAGTGAATCCGGCTCCAACTGCAGGGCCAGCCGGATGTTCAGGGAGGCTGCCGGGCGGTTTTCGGCTTCCAGGTAGAGGGCCACCAGGGCTCGCCTGGTCGCTATCGATTCTTTCCACTCACTTGCGCCGACCGATTTTTTTGCCTGGGACAGGGCTTCGGCGTTCGCGGTTTTTCTGTTTCTCAATGCTTTCAGCCCGGCCAGCTCGTCTCTCCTTGCGCCGATTTTTCCGGATTTGTCCAGTTCCGCGAGAACCGCCAGCCGGGCATCGAACTCCGCCGGGCTGCCCCGGGCGCCGGCGGGGGTCTCATCGATGAGCAGCCGGGCCTTCTCCAGGTCCTTGCCCGTGGCGGCCATAGCCGCTGCGAGCCAGGAGTTCATTTCCCATTTGCCCCAGCGGGGGTCCCCGCTGCTGATGGATTGGAACATGCCGAGCGCGGCTTCCGGGCGGTTGAGGGCGAGCATGGCCCTGCCGAGCAGCTGGGAGGCCTCCCTGTCATCCGCTCCCCGGCGAACCGGTTCGAGCAGGGCGAGCGCCGCGGCCGGCCGATCGACGGCGAGCAGCCAGCGTGCCAGGATGAATTTTTCCGTCTCGCCGGCGTTTGGCGCGGCGACTCTTCTCTCCAGCAGCGAGATGGCCTCTTCTTTCTTTCCTCCTTCCCACAGGAGGTGGGTTCCCTGCAGGATGACATTTCCATTAGCCTGCCCGAGGATGCCGGAGAGCTCATCGAGGATTCGCCTGGCGTCTTTGAGCCGCAGCCAGCGTCTGTACATCTCAATCAGCTCGAGGAGAACCTGCGGCTCTCGCCGTGAGCGTGAGGAGAGGAGCGCTTTTTCGGCCTGGGCGTATCGCTTTTCGAAGAGGTATCTCTTTGAGTCGGCGAGGGTCGCCTCAACAGGTTCTCCCGCCCCTCTTAATTCCCGCGCCCTGAGAAATTCGCGGTTGGCCCGGTTGAGCCGGCGGGATTTTTCAAACATTGATGCGGCCAGGTCTTTTTTCCCCAACCGGACGAGACAGGTACCTAATTGGTAATAGCATTTGAAGTATTGGGGCTCCTCCAGGAGCAGCTGGGTGAAGTGGTTGGCGGCCTCGGAGTATTTTTCCTGTTTCACCAGGCACAGACCGAGGTGAAAGCTGACCTCCTTCACGTTGGCCGGGTCCGCGAGAGCCTTGAGCGCTTTGCGCAGGAGGGGCTCGGCGCGGGGCGCCTCGCCGAGCTCCAGCCGGGCGATGCCCTCGGCCATGACAGCCTCCGGATTGTCCGGGTCTCTCTGGCGGTAGAAGGCCGCGACCGTGGCCAGCAGACTGTATTGGCGAAAGCGGTGGAGTACCCCGATAACCATCAGGAGAGCCTTCTGGCGGGGCCCTCCGGCCTTGTCCCAGGCCTTGTCGCCGGGAAATTCAATGAGCTCGAGTATCTTTTCCGCCGCGGCGACCCCGGTTTCCTGGTCGCCGAGTTCGTAAGCGGCTGAGACCAGGAGCCTGTGTCCTTCGAGCTCCCGCGGCGCCAGCTCCCCGTAGCGTTTCATCAACTCCACGACGCGGTCCCATTGTCCCAGGTGCCTGTAGCAGAGCGCCGCGATTTTCAGGATCGGGCCATCTCCGGGCCTGTTCTTCAGGATCTCCAGGCAGACCGGAACGCAACCCCTGAAGTTTTTCGCCTTGTAGCGGGACCTGGCAAGGAGATCGAGCGCGAAGGGATCGGCCGGACAGCTCCTGAGCCAGAGTGCCGCCCGCTGCTCAATCGCCCGGGTATTTCCAGCTCTCAGCGGGACGGCCAGGGTCTCGAGGTGATAGGCCCGCAATTGAGGGACAACGGCTTCGGCGCGGTAGAGAAGATCCAGTCCTTCGAGCATCCTTTTGTCGCCGGCCTGCTTGTCCGCGGGTGTGCCCCTGGAGTAGAGTCCTCCAGCCTCGGCGATGGCTTTTTTCCCGCGCTCGAGAAGGGCCCGGTGATCCGGGACGGTTTCCAGGCCAGTGAGGAAGGATTCCGGGGAAACGAAAGGCGGTGTCTCTAGGGGAGGTGAGGCCGAGAGCGTGGGCTTCTCGATCGAGGTGTCCGCATCGTTCTTTTCCGCCGGTTGTTTCAGCGCGAGTGACAGCAAGGTCGCTCCCGCGGCAAGGAGAATGAACCCGAAGACCAGGGTCGCCGCTGAGGTCTTTCCCGAGGTTCCTGCTTCGGCTGTGGATGGGTTGTTTTTCATCTTGCCCGTGGGGAGAGTCATTCCTCGAGCAGGTGCTCTTTGTTCGCTTCGAGGTTCTCGAAGGTCGAGGTGTTGCCGCCGGGCCACCTGATAGTGACCCTGTCGGCTTTCTTTGAATCAGCCAGGCCGAAATGAAGCCTGAGGTCATTCTGGCAGACGTAGCTTCCGCCGCTGCGAACCTCGGCCACCTGTGTCCGCCCCCCGGCCCTGATGGTCGCCCGTGCTCCCAGCGCGTAGGGGTCTTTTTTCCCCTTGAGCCTCAGTGACAGCCAGGCGTTTTTCGCCGGGGTTTCATTGATAAGCAGCGAGGGGCGTTCCCGGGAGTTACAGACGACATTGTCGAGATCCCCGTCGTTGTCGATGTCGCCGAAGGCCGCGCCCCGGCTCGAGAGTTTTTCCGTGAGCCCGCTGCCGCCGCCGCGGGTGATTTCCCGGAACCTGCCGTTTTCTCCCCGGTAGACCTGGTTTCGCTGCCTGTACTGCGAGGATTGATCGTATTTGTCGATCTGGTCCTCGAGATGCCCGTTGGCGATGAAGAGGTCCAGCGTGCCATCATTGTCGATGTCGAGCATCCTGGTTCCCCAACTGACCATCGGCAGGGTCGAGTCTCCGAGCCCGTATCTCAGGGCCTGGTCGGAGAACCCGAACTCTCCCTCGTTGTGGTAGAGGGCGTTGAGCTGCTTGTGGTAGTTGGT
>JAKUSY010000032.1 GCA_022451445.1 Planctomycetota bacterium | reverse complement strand
CACGGCCAGCGGAGGCTACCGTTTCGAGGCCCAGGTGAGCCGGATAGAAGATGCGCTGACGCTGGAGACCATGGTCTCGCGAGCTCCCGCGATTCTGATCGAGACGGACAAGCCGATCTACAAGCCCTCCCAGACCATCCAGGGCAGGGTTCTGCTGGTCAACAACGCCATGCGCCCGGTCGCCGGCGAGGTGGAGGTTAGCTTCCACGACGCCAAGGGAATCCGGATCGACAGGCGCACCCTCGAGGCCAACGAGTTCGGCGTGGCGCCGTTCTCTCTGCGCCTTGCCAGCGAGGTCAATTTCGGCACCTGGAAGGTGAAGGCCAGGAGCGAGGACGTGGAGAGCATCCGGGATGTGAGAGTTGAAGAATACACCCTGCCGCGCTTCAACCTCGGGGTTGAATTCGAGCGCAGCTGGACGCTCGTTGACCAGGAGGTCGGGGGGACCATCGATGCCCGCTACTTCTTCGGCCGCGGCGTCGAGGGGACCTGCTATATCGTCGCTCGCAGGTACGTGGGCGAGTGGCAGGAGTACGCCGTTATCGAGGGGGCCCTGGCCGACGGGGCGCTCAGCTTCACCCTGCCGCCGGTTGATTTCGTCGCCGGCGCGCCCGAGAACGGAGGCCAGGGGTCGATCACGCTCGATATTGACGTCACCGATTCGACCGGTCATACCGAGTCGATCAGCGAGGTGCTGGCCGTGGTCGATGCTCCCATCGTATTGGGTCTTATTCCTCGCACCGCCACTGCGAAACCCGGAATACCGGCCGAGGTGATCCTGACGGCGAGAACGCCGGACGGCGCACCGCTCAGCTCGACGGTGAATACGGTCATCACGTTCAAAGATTCCCGCGGAGCCACGCTCGAGTCTGTTGAGCGCGACATCGAGGTTGCCGACGGGCGAGCGGAGGTTGGCTTTACGCCCGTAGACGAGACCTTCTTCATCGAGCTTACGGCATCGGCAATTCGCGATGGCTACCGCACGAACGCCTCGGTGACCATCGGCACCGCCCATTCCGGCGATCAGAATTACCTCTCGGTTGCACGCAGCGATGCGGAAGCTCCCGCGAGCGTCGGTGAGCGGGTCGACTGTTCGGTCGTCGCGACCCAGGCCGGTACGGTTTACTACGAGGTCTACAGCGGCGGGCGCACCGTCCTGTCGAACTATACCGAGGAGGAGGCCTTCAGCTTCGTGGTTACGCCCGAGATGGCTCCGAAGGCGAAGATCGTCGCCTACTCGTTGAGCTCGACCAATGAGGTCGCGGCCGACAGCATCGTCCTGGATGTTCTGCCCGCGGCAAGCATGCAGATCGAGGCCACCTTCGACAGCGAGATCGTTGAGCCCGGTGATGCGGTAAGCGTCACCATCGACACGGGCGAGCCGGGGCGAGCTCTCGTCGGGCTCTCGATCGTCGACGAATCGGTCCTGGCGCTCGGCAGGAGCCGGCTGCACCTTGCCCAGGTCTTCGCGGACCTCGAGAGCAGGGTCCTCGAACCGCGCGCGGAGATTCATGAGGGTGAGGGCGAGCCTGGAGGGCCCGGCCCCGGGGGACCTTTCGGCGGAGGTGATTTTGATGTCGGCTTCGGTGGCGGTCCGGCTATTCCCCCGAGCACAGGCGCCCTGGATGTGATCGAGAGCGTCGGCCTCGGTGTCGCCGCCAGCGACAATGTTACCCTGCGCCACGGAATCGATATGCGGCGCAACCGGTGGGACGATGCCGTCGATTTCGATGGCGGGCCTTTCCCCGTTCCCGAGATGGCTGTCGGGCCCGAGGAGGGAGGAGCCCCCCCTGCCGGGGGCGGAGGCGCTCCGAGTGAAGCGGTTCGCGTGCGCCAGTATTTTCCCGAGACCTGGGTCTGGGAGCCGATGCTCCTGACCGATGAAAACGGGCAGGTTACCGTAGAGCTCGAGGCGCCTGACAACATCACGGGCTGGAAGCTCTCGGCGGTCGCCAGCTCGGCCTCCGGCATCGGCTTCGGGGAGGCGGAATTGACCGCATTCCAGGAATTCTTTGTCGATCCCTCTCTGCCCTACGACGTGACCCGGGGCGAGGAATTTCCCGTCAAGGTCGATGTTTTCAACTATCTCGACAGCGACCAGGAGGTCACCCTCAGCTTCGGCGATGGCGAGTGGTTTGAGCTCCTCGGCAGCGCGGGCGCCACCGTGACGGTGCCTGCGGGCTCCGCCACGGCGGTCTATTTCCCGATCCGTCCCATCGAGATAGGCGAATACGACATCTCGATCACGGCCTCGGGCTCCAAGCGTGTCGATGCCGTGCGCAAGTCCATCAAGGTGGTTGCGGAGGGGATGCCCACGGAACAGGTCTTTAACGGCGTCATCGAGGCCGGGCAGACCCGGGCGCTCGAGCTCTCCTTCCCGCGTGACACTATCATGGGATCAGAGCGCGCCTACCTCTACATCACCCCGAGCCCGGTCGCCCAGACCATGAACAACATCAGCGACCTGCTCCAGATGCCCTACGGCTGCGGTGAACAGAACATGATCTTCCTGGCTCCGGATATCGAGATCCTGAAGTACCTGCGCGAGGTGGGCGAGCTTAGCCCCGAGATTCGTATCCAGGCGGAGCACTTCGTCAACACGGGCTACCAGAGGGAGCTGACCTACCAGAGCGACGACGGCGGCTTTGCGGCCTTCGGCGGCCCGCAGGGCAGCCTCTGGTTGAGCGCCTTCGTGCTCTCCACCTTTGCCGGGGCGCGCGAGGTTCGCGACATCGATGAATCGGTGCTCGCGCGCTGCGCCGGGATGCTCATCTCCCGCCAGAACGAGGATGGTTCCTTCAGGACGGACGATTTCCTGATCCACCGGGAGATGGATGGAGGCATCGAGAACGCCTACTCGATGTCGGCCTACGCCACCCGGGCGCTGACCGATTATGCCGAGGGCATCGATGTGTCCGTGAGCATCTCGAGCGCGATTGACAGGGCGGCCGGCTACCTGGTCGCCAACCGCACCCGGGTCAATGAGGATGCCTATTCGCTCTCGATCGCCGCGGTGGCCCTGCTGACGGTTGAGGGCTACGAGCAGGCAGCCGAGAGCATCGTCGACCGCCTGGTCGACCTGGCGATTACCGAGGGCACCGGCATCCACTGGCAGCCCTACCCGGTCGAGACCACGGGTTACGCCGCGCTGGCGCTGCTGATCTCAGGGCGGCCGCAGGCAGCGTCGGCCATCGACTGGCTGAGCACGCAGCGTAATTCACTCGGAGGATACGGCGGCTCGACGCAGGACACGGTGGTGGCCATCCGGGCGCTTTTCGCCGCGGCCCGGACGGTGCGGCGCGACCTGGAATTGACCCTCAGCCTCCTCTCCGGGGATGAAGTTCTCGAGAGTCTCCTGGTCAACGAGGCCAATTTCGACGTGCTGCACAGTTTCGAGTTGCCGCTCGAGCGGGACGGACTGCGTCTGCGTGCCGCCGGGGACGGCTCGGTGGGCTTCCAGGTGGCGCGGAAATACAATATTCCCGACATGATGTTGCCGCCGCCGCTGGATATGGAAATCGCCGTCGACTACGACAGCGAGGGAATCGAGGTCGATGACATCCTCGATGCCAGGGTCCGGGTGGTCTACACCGGCAACAAGGAGAACACCGGGATGGTCATCGCCGACATCGGTGTGCCGACGGGCTTTACCGCCTTGCGCTCCAGCCTGAACGCCCTGGTTGAGGATGAGGTCGTGAGCCGCGTCGATGTCGCCGGGCGAAGCGTCATCCTCTATATCGATTCGCTGGCTCGCGGAGAGCCGGTCGTGTTTACCTTCCAGATGAGGGCGCTCTACCCGGTTCGCTCGCGGGGTCCGGTCAGCCACGTCTACGAGTACTACGATAGCGAGGTGCAGGCCTACCACTGCCACCTGCCGGTGGTGGTCCTCGATGAGACGACGGCCCCGGTCAGCTTTGTGCGCGGCGACTCGAACGGAGACTCGATGGTCGACATCTCCGACGCGGTTGCCACCCTCAACTATCTCTTTGTCGGAGAGGGCCATACGATTCCCTGCGAAGATGCGGCGGATGTAAACGACGATGGAGCGCTCAATATTACCGATCCGGTTTACGTTCTCTCCTACCTCTTCCAGGGTGGCCTGCCGCCGAGGGAGCCCTTCCCGGAGGAGGGCGTTGATGAGACCGGGGATCGGCTGAGGTGCTCAGCGGCGGATTAGGCCACCGAGCGTTCCCGCGGCGAGCTCAGAGCCGGTAGGTGCTTTTCGCCAGGTTGTAGGCGAGGTCGGTGATCATCTCGGCGGCCTCGTTCTCTTCGAGTACATGCTCGGCGACAAGGCGGGAGAGGAAGTTCGCGTCAATCCTGCGGGCCACGTCGTGTCGTGCCGGGATGGATGGGAAGGCCCGGGTGTCATCGTTGAACCCTGCGGTATTGTAGATTCCGCAGGTCTCGGTAACGCGCTCCCGGAAGCGGGTCATACCCTCGCGGCTGTCCTGGAACCACCATGGAGGTCCCAGCCGCAGACACGGGTAGTGTCCGGCCAGCGGGGCGAGCTCCCTCGAACAGGTAGACTCATCGAGGGTGAAGAGCACCAGGGTGAAGTTTTCCCGGCTGCCGTAGCGCGCCAGCAGGGGCTGGAGGTTGCGGGTGTAGTCGGTAGCCACCGGGATGTCGCAGCCCATGTCGGGTCCGAAGGCCTCGAAGAGAGAGGTGTTGTGGTTGCGCCACGAGCCGGGGTGCAGCTGCATGACCAGCCCGTCCTCGACGCTCATGCGGGCGAATTCCATCAGCATATGACCGGCGAACTGTTTCGCTTCGTTCTTATCGGCCTCGCCCGCGAGAGCCCTCTGGAAGATGGCGTCCGCCTCTGCGGGGTCGAGCCGGGTGGTGTAGGGGCTGAAGACGCCGTGGTCGGTGGCCGTCGCGCCGAGCGACTTGAAATATTCCCGGCGGGACTCGAGCGCGCCGATATAGTCTCCGAATTGCGCGATGTCCCGCCCGTTGCAGGCGGACAGCTTGTCGAGCTCGTCTCTCCAGCCCGGGGCGAGAATGTTGACGACGGCATCCGGCCTGAAGGTCGGGCGCACCGAGCCCTCCCAGTCATCTTCGCGGATCCGGCGGTGAAACTCCAGGTCGTCCGTGGCGGCATCGGTAGTGCAGAGCGTCTCGATATTGAAGCTGTCGAAGAGGGCGCGCGGCAGGAATTCCGCGGTGAGGAGTTTCGCGGCGATCTGGTCGTAGATCCCCATGGCATTGTCGCCGTCGAGCTTTTCGCTTATGCCGAATACCGACTCAAATTCGTGCTGGATCCATCCGGCTGTCGGGGTGCCGCGGAAAAGGTGGTAGTGGTCGGCGAAGACCTGCCAGATTTTTCGCGAGTCCTCTTCATGGGGCCCGCCGTCGAGAGGGGCGATTCCCAGGTCCTCGAGCCGTACACCCTGGGAATACAGCATGCGGAAAATATAGTGGTCGGGGATGATGATCAGCCTGGAGGGGTCGGGAAAGGGGGCGTTGTCGGCCAGGAGGCACGGATCGACGTGCCCATGCGGGCAGACCAGGGGCAGCTCGGCCACCGATGCGTAAAGTTCGGAGGCCAGCTTGCGGATCGCGGGGTCCGGGTCAAAGTAGCGGTCTGGATGGACCATGGAGACTCTCTTGCTCTGATTGGCGAAGAAGTTACTAATCTGGCAGAATCTACGGAATGAAAGCCTCGAGGGCAAGAACCCTGTCTGGACCTGCCCGGTTTCCACAGAGGCCGCGGTGTCGATGGTATTGCAGGAGGATGCCTTGAAATGCTCTGGAACCTCGTGATGATCGTGTTGGCGGTGGTGTTTTTCCTGGGGTTGCTGAGGCTTCATGACCGCCTGCGTGCCCTGGAGAGGAAGGTGGAGGGCTTCGAGGGCGGGGCCGTCCCGCGGGAGAACGGGGATGAATAGGGCCCCTTTGAGATGCGTCTGAAGGAAAAGTAGAATAAGCCCGATGCCCAGTCCCGAAGATCCCTCCACACAGCTTGCTTATCTCCCCGGCGAGCGCCGTCAGCTCTTTAACGTGCTGCTGGTGGTGGCCGATGATCTCGGCGCGCGCCATCTGCCCTTCTACGGCTACGGGCGTGACACCATGCCCCTGCTCGAGCGCCGGCTCGGGGGCGCGACGCTGTTCACCAACTGTCACTCCCCGGTCGGCTGGACCCTGCCGGGCTGCGCCTCGATCATCACCGGGCAACTTCCCGAGGGGCACGGTCTCTACGACCACAATAAGAGATTCCAGAAGCCCAAGCTCGGCCACTACCTCGGCGAGGGCTACGAGAAGGCGGGGATCACCAACAACGGAAACATGGTCTCCGACAGGATCTCTCCGGAGTATCTCGAGAGCCTGGGCTTCAAGCGCCGTCCGGCGAAGTGGCGCTCCTTCGGCTGGGATGATGGCTTCGACAGCTACGAGTGGATTCACCGCGAAGATCACGACCGTCCCTTCGAGCTTGCCCGGGAGTTTCTCGGGTCGCGCCAGGATGCCGCCGGGCCCTGGCTCCTCTTTTTTCCCAGCAACCTGGTGCCCGATTACCATATGGGCCGGGAGGACTATCTCGACGTGTCCGATTGGCTGGAGGAGGGGATTCATCCGGGGCTCCGCGACGTCCGGGATGGCCCGGAGATCTGGATCGATCCGCCGGCGGGGCTTGGCTGGGAGGAGGAGAGGCGCGTGCTCATCGCCAAGTACGATTCCGGGGTCCGGAGCTATGACAGGCGCCTTGACGAGCTCTTGCGCCTGGTGGATTTCGAGAAGACCATCGTCGTCTTCGTGAGTGATCATGGGGAGGGTTTCGAGCCCGAGCGGGGCAGGGTACATCATTGCGGGCGTCTTCATGGCGACCTTACCCACGTTCCCCTGGCTATCTGGCTTCCGGCCGTTCTTCGTTCGCATTACGAGGCGGGAGAGCGGGAAGACCAGCCCTGCTCGACGATCGATGTCGTCCCCACGGTCCTGACCCTGCTCGGAGATGCCGTCGCCGGTTTTCCCGGCCGATTTCTCTTCGATCTGCCGCCCCATCGCCGTCTGCGCGGGGAGGACCGCGGCTATCTCTATTGGAACGAAGACTGCGTGCGGGAGAGCTACGACACCTGCAGCATCGAGGTGAATTCAGAGACCATCTATCCGCTGAAGCGGATAGACGTTCGCAGGAATGACACGACCCGGGAGTTTTCCTACAACATCGCCTATGACCCGCTCGAGCATGAGAACCTGCTCGATGGGGATGCGATCGAGGGAGAGGAGCGCACCTTCGTGGTCGCGGTCAATGATGATGAGGAGCTGAGAAACAACTTCCTGGCATCGGCGGTGGCCCGAACCGGTCGACACGAGATCGTCCTGGTCGACAATTCCGGCAACAGTCGCTACGAGAGCATCTCGGCCCTCTACAAGGAGGCTCTGGAGAGGGCGAAGAACGACCTGGTGCTCTTCGTACACCAGGACCTCTACCTGTTTGATGGTTGGGAGGGACGTTTTTTCTCGGGTCTTCGGGAGCTCGAGGACCGGGATCCCGATTGGGGGGTCGTCGGTCCGGTCGGGGCGATGGGGGTGAGCCCGGGAGAGAAAAAGCGACTCAGGGGCCATTGGTCGGATCCCAGCGGCTACCATCTCGAGGGCCCGCTTCCCCACGAGGTTGAATCACTCGATGAGCAATTGCTGGGCATCCGTCGCCGAAACGATATCGACTTTGACCCCGCCTTGCCGGGATTCCATTGCTACGGCATCGACCTGAGCCTCAATGCCCGGGAGCAGGGCCGCAGGAGCTACGCGCTTGATTGTTTCGCCTGGCATAAGTTCAAGGACTCCGAGGGCCGTCTTGTCGAGCGCCGGGAGCGCTCCTCGAAAATCAAGCGGCGGTGGGGGGAAGAGTTCATGGCCGAGTTCGGCCCCAGCGCCGATTACGTGGAAAAGAAATGGCAGAAATATCTACCCTTCCAGACGACGTCCTGGACCTGGGGCGTGGACTGATTCCACGCCCGGTGTTCCTGCTGGGCTGCGCACGCTCGGGAACCTCCATCTTCGGGGAGGCCCTGGCGGCCCATCCCGACGTCACCTATCTTTTCGAGCTCAGCCCGACCTGGAATTCCATCGTCGAGGAGGGGGCGGATCATCGACTGGAGGGTTCCGCGGCGACCGCCGAGGTCGCCCGGCAGGTCTACGCGGAGCTCTCACAGCGGCTGCGGGGGGAGCCGGGGGAGGTCCTGCTGGAGAAGAATCCCAAGCACGTTCTGCGCCTGCCGTTTCTCGCGGAGCTCTTTCCCTGGGCGCGTTTCCTCCATATCGTGCGCGATGGGAGGGACACCGCGGCCTCGCTGATGTTTCGTAACCGCGGCGCTGCCTGGGGGCATCTCCAGGTGCCCGGCTGGCGGGAATTGCTGGAGCGCTATGGAGTGGAGAACCATGTTCGCTGCGCGCACCAATGGCGGATCGCCGTGGAGACGGCGCGCGCGGATGGCGCGCGCCTCGGAGGGAATTACCTGGAGGTGCGCTACGAAGACCTGGTCGCCGGGCCCCTGGCGGTCGTGGAGCGGGCGCTTGCCTTCATGGGGCTCGATGTTCGGGAGGAGGTCGCCGGGTTTTGCGGCAGGATACAGGACGAGACAGCGGGCTCCTACCACGCCCTGAAGCAGGTGCGCCATTACGTAGACAATCACTCGAGGCGCATTGGGCGCTACAGGGAGAATCTCGAGCCGGAACAGATCGCCGAGGTCGAGTCCGCCTGTGGAGAGCTCCTTCGCGAGCTGGGCTACCTCGGCTGAGGCAAGTCCCCGGCAGGACGCTTGTGTTTTTCGGCCTGGAGGTCTTACCATAGGTCTCCTTGTCCCCGTGGGGGGCTTTGCTTGATCGGTCACAAAGGGTTCTTCACAACGAAGGAGTTCAGCTATGCAGTCAGCTTTCGGTCGCTATTTCGTTTTCCTGGCGTTTGTCTGTACCGGCATTTCCTGCAACCTGGCCCATCATGGCGGCCATCATAAGCACGGCTCGCAGTGGAAGGGCGTTGCCCAGGTCGTGGCGGTCATGCAGCCGACCGCGGGCAATAAGGCGGCAGGAAACGTTGTGTTTACCCAGACGAAGGATGGCGTCAAGGTCGAGGCCAACATCACGGGACTCAACCCTGACAGCGAGCACGCGATTCATGTTCACCAATATGGTGATGTCCGGCTCGACAATGGCAAGGGCACCGGGGGGCATTACAACCCTGACGGCCATGATCACGGTTTGCCGGCGAAGGACAAGCGCCACGCCGGGGATCTCGGCAACCTCAAGGCCGATGCCAAGGGGGCCGCGAGCTACACCATCATCGCGAAGAACATCTCGGTGGCTGGTCTTCTCAATCCGGTTGTCGGGCGCGGTGTGATCATCCACGCCAAGGTCGATGATGGAGGTCAGCCCACGGGGAATGCGGGGGCGCGGATCTCCCAGGGCGTCATCGGAGCAGCCAAGCCCGCTGCCGCCGCGAAGTGATCGCGGTCCGGGCGGAGCGTTAATTAAAGCTGCGGTGGAGCAGCAGGGGCCGCGACAGGCTCGAGATCCTGTCGAGGCCCCGTTTTTTCGTCTTCATCCGGGTGTCCCCCAAAGAGGGCCCTGAAGTCTTCGAGGATGAGGTAGCCGACGGGGACCATCACGAGCGAGATGGCCGTGGCGAAGAGTACCCCGAACCCGAGGGAGACGGCCATCGGGATGAGGAAGCGGGCCTGGATGCTGCGCTCGAGCAGGAGCGGAGTCAGGCCCGCGAAGGTGGTCAGTGAGGTGAGGAGGATGGGGCGGAATCGCACCCTTCCCGCCGTCACGATGGTTTTAAAGGTTCCTCCGCCGGCGTTGCGGGATTGGTTGATGAAGTCGACCATGACGAGGCTGTCGTTAACCAGCACCCCGGTCAGCGCCACCAGTCCGAACATCGAGAAGATCGTCATGTCCATCCCCATGAAGATGTGTCCCCAGACCGCCGCGACCAGCCCCAGGGGGATGACCGACATGATGATCAGCGGTTGCAGGTAGGACTTGAAGGGGATGGCGAGCAGGATGTAGATCATGAAGAGGGCAAGGGCGAAACCTTTCTTGAGCCCTCCGAGGGACTCCATTCGCTCGCGCTGTTCTCCCTCCATCGAATAGTGGACGGAGGGAAAATCAGCCAGGATACCCGGCATGATCTCTTCTTCAATTCGGGCGGTGATGGCCGCGGAGCTCGCGACCGCCTTGTCGACATCGGCCTTCACGGTGGTGATTCGGCGCCGGTCGGCGCGGTTGATGGCGGCGAAGCCGCGTCCGTACTCGATGTTGGCGACGCTTCGGAAGGGGATCTCCGAGCCGTCGCGCGCGCGCACGCGCATGTTCTCGATGTCGCTGAGCGACCGCCGTTCGGAATCAGGGTAACGGATCATCACGCGGATCTCGTCCCGGCCCCGGAGAATCCGCTGGGCCTCGAGGCCGTAAAAGCCCTGTCGCACCTGGCGGCCGAGGTCGGCCTGGGAGAGTCCGAAGTGTTCCGCGTCATCGCGGATGCGCAGCTGGAGCTCCCGCTTGCCCGGCCGGAAGGAGTCCGTTATGTCGTAGACGGCCTCGAGCTTGGCGAGCTCGGCTTTCAGGCGTCCGGCGGCTGCGCCCAGCTCCTCGGGATTGCCGGCGGCGAGGTCGACATTGACCGCGTCACCCGTGTTGAAGAAGGAGGCGGTATAGGTGACCTCGGTGGCGTCGGCGATGGGGCCCGTGAGCTCCCGCCAGCGCCGGGCGATCTCGTTGGAGTTGACGGTTCGCTCCTCGGCCGGGGCCAGCTCGATGTTGACCTCGCAGAGGTGGGAGCCGGAGAAGCCGGCGGAGCGCCCCCCCCGGTTGTCCTGGGCTTCGCGGAAGGGAAGGCTGCCCAGTGAGCTGCAGATGTGCCGGAAGACGCCCTTGCCCTGGCTGTGCCCCTCGGCCCGCAGCTGCGCCTCGAGCTCGCGGGCGGATCTCTCGAGGCGCCGCACGGCACGCCTGGTGATTTCCGCGGGAGTTCCCTGCGGCATGGAGACGAAGGCGACGGCATTGTCCGCGTCCACCTTGGGCATGAAGTGAAACTTGATCCAGCCGCCCATGAAGAGGCCGCAGGTCGCGAGGATGATGGCGAGGCTGGCGGCGACGGACAGGTAGCGCCAGCGCAGGCAGGCATCGAGCAGGGGCGAGTAGATCCTGTTGATAACGAAGGCGAGGCCTTGCTCGACTCTCCCCTGGATGGCGTCCCAGGCCGACGTCAGCGCGTTGCCGGAGGGCTTTTTCCCGCTCTTGCCGTGGGAGAGGTGGTTGGGGAGGATCAGCAGGGATTCGATCAGGGAGAAGAGGAGCACAGAGATGACGATGGTCGGGATCACCGCCATGATCCTGCCGAGGCTGCCGGGGATCGTCAGCAGGGGAAAGAAGGCGGCGACGGTGGTCAGCACGGCGAAGACGACAGGCCTCGCGACCTGGCGGGACCCCTCGATGGAGGCCTCGAGGCGCGGCTGCCCGGCGTTCTCAGCCCGGTAGATGCTCTCGCCGACGATGATGGCGTCGTCTACGACGATTCCCAGGACAACGATGAAGGCGAAGAGCGAGACGACGTTGATCGACATTCCGAAGAAGGGCATCAGGGCGATAGCGCCGAGAAAGCAGACGGGAATCCCCAGCGCGACCCAGAAGGCGAGGCGCAGCTTGAGAAAGAGGGCGAGAGACAGGAAGACCAGGATCAGGCCGGCCCGTCCGTTCCGGATCAGAAGGTCGAGCCGTCCACGCAGCACCTTCGAGTCATCCTGCCAGATCGTCAGGCCCATCCCGGTGGGCAGCTTCAGCGCCGCGGGCGCCGTGGTGATGTAGTCTGCTATTGTTTCGGCGATGTCGGTGGCGTTCTGGTCGCCGACGCGGAAGACGCTGACCATGATAGCCGGCTTGCCATCGAAGAAGGTCTCCTGGTCGGTGTCGGCGAACCCGTCTCGCACCGAGCAGACATCGCCGATTCGGACCCGGGTTCCATCAGGCCTCGTCAGCAGGGTGATGTCTTCAAATTCTTCGCCCACATGTGACTGTCCCTTGGCGCGCAGCAGGATCTCACCCTCGGCGGTTTTGATGGAGCCGCCGGGGAGGTCGAGCGAGGAGCGCCGCACGGCGGCGGCGACCTGGTCAAAGCTCAGGCTGTGGCGGCGCAACGCCGTCTCGGAGATCTCGATCGAGATCTCATAAGGCCGGGCGTTGGTGAGCTGGACGAGGCTAACCCCGTTGAGGGCGGAGATGCCATCGCGCACCTTCTCGGCCGCTTTTCTGAGCGAGGGATACTCGACCTCGCCGCGGACAGCGACCTCGAGGACGCGCCTGCGAAGCAGCATTTCCTGCACGACCGGCTTCTCGCATTCCTCGGGAAAGGTGGTGATCGCGTCGATCCTGGTCTTTACCTCGTCGAGGAGCGTCTTGAGGTCGGTGCCGGGCAGGGCGTCGATCGTGGCTGTCCCGGCGCCCTCGCCCGCGAAGGCGTTGAGGCGCTTGATCCCGGCGATGCCATCGACGGCCTCCTCGATTCTCAGGCAGACACCTTTCTCGACCTCGGCGGGGGCGGCGCCCGGGTAGGCGACGCTCACGAGGATCTTGTCGGTGGAGATCTCCGGGAACACCTCCTGCTTGACGTCCATTATCGTTACGATCCCGGCGACGACGATCAGGAGCATCAGGAGATTGGCGCAGACACCGTTGCGGGTGAACCAGCTGAGCATGACTCTTATTCCGTCTCCCCCGTGGTGTCGAGAGCGACGGACATCCCCTCCGCGAACACCTCTACCACGGAGGTGCAGATGCGGTCGCCCTCCGCGAGGTCCGAGGCCTCGAGGTCGATGATCGCCTCGGCGGCCCTGCGGCGCAGCACCCGGGTTTTGCGGCTGACGAGCCGGAACCCCTGTTTTCCGCCTTCCGCGGCACCATCGCCGGGGACCTTCTCGACCAGGAGTACCCGCCCATCTTCTCTGACCGCCTTGCGAGGCACCACCGCGACGTTGCCGAAGGTCTTTCCGCTGATCTCGGCCTTCACGAAGAGGCCTACCGCCAGCGGAGGGCGTCCCTGTTCCGAGCGGCCGTAGGGGTCGGGAACCTGGGCGACAGCGTGAACCATGCGGCTCTGTGGGTCGATGGCTCCCTCGGTGCGGACGATTCGGCCTTTCCAGGGCTCCTGCTCCTCACCGCCAAATCGAGCGTAGAGCAGCACCTCGGGCATGGGCTGGGTCTCCGGATCGGTGTCATTCCGGTAGGCCAGCGGCAGGTTGACGAAGCCGAGATCGGCGTCGTTGATCGGCAGGCGCACCTCCGCGAAATCGACAGAGTAGACCGTGGCCGTCCTGGTCCCCTGGTTGACGAATTGTCCGACATCGGCAAAGGTGTCGCGGATCCGGCCGGAGAAGGCGGCCCGGATCTCGGTCCGGGAGATGTCGAGCCGCGCTTTTTCCAGCCCCGCCCGGGCCGCCAGCAAGCCGGCGCCGGCGTTTCCGAGATTGGCCTTGGCCTGGGCGATGGCGGCGATTTTGGTGGCGATGGCGGCCCTTGCGACGGCCAGCTCGGCTTGGGGTGCGCGCAATTCGGCTTCGG
>JAKUSY010000319.1 GCA_022451445.1 Planctomycetota bacterium | reverse complement strand
CAGAGTCCCCGCTCCTGGGGGCGCCTTGCTTTGAGCCATTGACGGTTTCATCGCCGATCTCAGCGGCGCCCGTACAGGATTCCTGGGCAAAAAGGCCGCCCTGCAGAACGAAGACTGCCAGGAAAACACCGCAAGCCCAACTAGTCAGAAAGAATGAAATACCGAGTTTATTCCTCATGAGAAGGACTCCAGCTAAAAAATGTGATCTTGAAGGGATAGAGTCGGAGGAACTCACATGTTTTACCCCCCCTTATCCCCCGGGAGGCGACGTGGGTCAGGCCGAACTCCCGCTCTATTGAGCCAATTATACGGGGTTTACGATGATAGAGCATCTACTGCGTGTAACAATAATATCCCGTTTATCGCGGCCCCACCATCGCTTTCAAGAAGAGGTTCACCCGCATGGGAATCCAGGCGTGGCTCGAGAGAAAAAAGCTGGAGAAAAAAGCCCGGGCAAGGCTCCGGGAGCTGTTCCGGGATCCGGCTCTCCTTGCCGGCACCTCCCTGCGTCCCAGCCACTCATCACGCTACGTCTTCCTTGATTGTGAGGCCCGCGACGGAGAGCCCGCGGTGATTCGCTTCGGCATACTGCGGCATCCGCGCCCCTACGCCTTCAGCCGCCAGGCCCACGAGGTCATCGAATACTACAGCTACGACCTCTCCGGACCACGAATCAAGGTGGACGAAGGCGTCAACCTGACCCGGCTGCGGGGACAGGATGCCTGCGATTGAATTCCCACGCGGGAATCAGCCGTACTTCCTGGTGAGCTCCTTGAAGTTCGACCGCGGTGCCCGGATCAGGCCGCCCTTGAGCTTCTCCCCCTCCGGGTCGACGTAGACGCGGCTGGTCGGCAGCCTGGGACCAGGGCGTTTCAACCCGAAGACGTGAATATTGAAGATGAAGCTATTGTCGGTAAGGGCTTCGAACCAGTGAATGTTGTCCTTGTAGTCGGAGATGGTCGAACACTCTCCAGGCTTGAACTTGCGATCGATGGTCGGCTTGATGATCAGGTGCTTCGGTTCATCCCTGAGACGGTCGAAGTGGCGGCCGTGCAGGTCTCCCTTGAGAATCAGGAAAGCCGTGACCATGTTGTTGTGCCCGTGCGGGACGACCGAGTTCCCCTTATTGAGCGCGAAGATCTGCTTGCCGAAGGCCAGCCTCGCAGGCGCGCCCTCCACCTTGTTGAAGTTGAACCGCAGGCTGGTCTCCGACTTCGACTTGATCTTCAGGTTCTTCGTCAGGCGTTCGAAATTCACCAGCTTGAGAAGATCCTCGAGCGGCACCTCGGAAAGAAGCTCCTCGACCTTCTCCTGCCAGATGACCTGCTTGATCGTTTCGTCTTTCAGTTCCCGGGCCACCTGGTTGACCTCCGCAAGCCATTTGCCCGTCAGGGGCTTCACCTCATCCGCGAAAGCATCGTTTTCAAAGAGAGTTTCCAGCAGCGAAAAGGTCAGGACGGAGCTGATGGCGTCCCGTGTGAAATCTCTGCGTGAGAGCTTATCCATGGTATTTCCTCTGTTCAGAGCCCGAGGGCCCGGTCCATTCGCTCAGCAATCTCCTTGAGGCGCGCTCTTCCTCCACCACCGACCTCGGCCGTCGCCCAGCCGCTGAAGCCGATTTCCGTTAACGCCTTCCGAACATCCGCCCAGTCTACGTCCCCATCGCCAATCTTGCAAAAACCGTTCTTCCTGCCCCAGCCCTTCACGTCAAGCTTCACGATCCTGCGGCCCAGCGTCCGGATCCACTCCGCGGGCTTGCCATACTTCTGGTGATTGCCGATATCGAAGTAGGAACCAACCCAGGGGCTGTTGATCGCATCGAGATACTCCGCCAGCTTGTCGGCGGTCTGGTTGTCCGGACCGTTGTGGACATAGCAGAAGCCATTCCAGACGTTCTCGATGAGAATATGGATTCCCAGGCGGGAGCTCAACGGCAGCACCTTGCGAATCTGCCCAATCGATCGCTCCCAGACCTGGTCCTGGTTCTCCTTCTCGGCATTGGCGACCCTGCCGGGCACCAGCAGTACCGAGGAGCCTCCGACCAGGTGGGTATCCCGTACGGCCGTCTCCAGGCCAGCGCGGCCCTTCTCCCGAACCACCGGGTTGGGGTCGGAAAGTCTCGTGCCCCAGTGGATCGAGTCGACGGCCCCGTGAATCGGCAGGCCGACCGCCTTGCTCGCGGCCAGCGCCGCCTTCTTATTGCAGCCGCCGGGACTGTTCAACTCAACGCCGTCATAGCCGAGCTCCTTGAGAAGCTCGAACTTCTTCTGGATGGAAAGCTTCCCGCCGACCATGCCGAATTTCACTGATTTATAGATCTTCCCCCTGTGCTCTCCCGTTGATGCCTGCAGGGGGACGGCGAAGAGGCTCGTCATTCCCATTGCTTAAACGGCGCCCGCAGCCGAGGCCTGGATAAATTGTCTTCTTCCCAATGGTTCCATCATTGATCAGCTCCGCTGGATTCCGGTCCTTGTTGATTTCAAGCCGCTGACAATGTACCCCGAATTCGCCACCGGCGGGACATAAGATCCGGCCGCCGGCCCACGGCCCCCCGGTCGCAGCCCAATAGACTCGAAAAAACCGGCGCCATCACTTAGGCTGTCCCGGTCGTCGGCAAAACAACCACTGGAAAATCGATGAAACGATGAGCGAGCTACAGGCGTATATCGATGAGCGAAAAGAGCTGAACCTCCAGGAGCTCATCGAGTTGCTGAAGATCCCGAGCATCAGCACCGATGAGTCGCTGGGTGGTGAGGTCAAGCGCTGCGCCGAACGCATGAGCGAGCTGATGGCCGAGGCCGGCCTGGAGACCGAGGTCTTCGAGACCGATGGTCATCCCATCGTCTACGGCGAACGCCTCGAGGCGCCCGGGGCGCCGACGGTACTCGTTTACGGCCACTATGATGTGCAGCCTCCCGACCCCGTCGAGCTGTGGCGCAACGGGCCCTTTGAACCGACGGAGGAGGACGGCTATCTCGTCGCCCGCGGGGCCACCGATGACAAGGGCCAGTTCTACGCGCTGATCAAGGGCATCCAGGCCTCCCGCGAGGTCAACGGCAAGCTCCCCTGCAACATCAAGGTGCTCTGTGAAGGCGAGGAAGAGGTCGGCAGCCCGAATCTCGATCCGTTCATCCGCAGAGAACAAGACCGCCTGGCGTGTGATATCGTCTTCATCTCCGACTGTAGCCAGTTCGCGATCGACATGCCCGCGATCACCTACGGCCTCAAGGGCCTCTGCTACCTGGAGGTCTTCGTCGACGGTCCCTCAAAGGACCTCCATTCAGGATCCTTCGGCGGCTCGGTAGCCAACCCCGCCAACGTCCTGGCCTGCATGATGGCCGCCTGCCAGGGCCCGGATGGGAAGATCGCCATCCCGGGGTTTTATGACGATGTGCGTCCGCTCGAGGACTGGGAGCGGGAGATGATGGCGGAGCTGCCCTTCGATGAGGAGGAGTTCCGGGCCTCCGTCGGAGCTGTGAAGCTCTTCGGCGAGGCCGGCTATACCACCCTCGAGCGAAAGGGCGCGCGTCCGACCCTCGACATCAACGGAATCGTCAGCGGCTATACCGGCGAGGGCGCCAAGACCGTTCTGCCGGCGACCGCCAGCTGCAAGTTTTCCATGCGCCTGGTTCCCGACCAGGACCCCGGGAAGATCACGACCCTGGTGAGCGACTTTCTGAACCAGGTCGCTCCCGACACCGTCAAGGTCGAGGTACGCCCCCACCACGGCGCCAGTCCCGTCATCGTCTCGCGTGATGGCGCCGCCGTCAAGGCGGCTGAGAAAGCTCTTGAGACCGGCTTCGGAAGACGACCGGTCTTTGTCCGGGAGGGAGGCTCCATTCCCGTCGTCAACACCTTCCAGGAGGCGCTGGGAGTGGAGAGCCTGCTGATCGGTCTCGGGCTCCCCGATGACAATCTCCATGCTCCAAACGAGCACTTCCGCATCAAGGACTACCATCGCGGGGCGGTAACCATGGCCGCCTTCCTCGAAGAATACGGAAAGACGAAGACCTAGAGGAAGAGACGCGCCCCGGACCCGTTGTTACTTCGGCGCCCGCTGGTCGCCCAGCCCGCCTCCGGGAGGGTTCCCGGCAGCCGGGGGCACGGCGGCCGGACCGTTGAAGACCTCGATGCGCGTATCAGCTCTCAGGCGCTCGATCAACTGGTTGTAGGCGAACCTGCGACGCTCGGTGAGAAGCCTGTTCTCTATTTCGACCTGGGCGTCCTTGAAGGCTTTAGGCTTACCCTTGATGATCTTGATCATCTTGAAGAACCAGAAAGCGCCCTGGGCCTCGTCGGGGCCGGAGTGTTCGCCCTCTCGCAGCCTCTTCAGAATGGCCGGGATCGGGAAAGGGAAATCATCAAGATCCGCGAACTTATTGTTGAACAGGGTCGCCCGCAGCTTGG
>JAKUSY010000318.1 GCA_022451445.1 Planctomycetota bacterium | reverse complement strand
CAGGTGCACATCGCGTTCTTGTTGTGGTCGCGCCCGGCGTTTTTCTCGCTCTTTTTATCGCCGAGTTGGGCAATCGGCAGGCGGCCGAACTCTCCGCCCCAGACCACCAGGGTCGAATCGAGAAGACCCCTCTCCTTGAGGTCTCGCAGCAGGGCGGCGATGGGCTGGTCGGTCCTTGCGCAGGCTGACTTGAGCCCCTTGAAAATCTGCGTGTGATGGTCCCAGACCTGGAATTCAAGGAAGAGCTGGACGAACCGTACTCCGCGCTCGACCAGCCGCCGGGCGATCAGGCAGCGTTTTCCGTAGGAGTCGGTGGGGTCCTTGCCGATTCCGTACATCTCCCTGGTCTGCTTGTTTTCGCGGTTGATATCGAGCGCGTCGGATGCCTCCAGCTGCATTCGCGCGGCAAGTTCATAGCTCGAGATCCTGGCTCCCAGCTGTCGCTGTGCCGGCCGGCGGCTCTTGTGGATCTGGTCGAGCCTGGCGATCAGGTCGCGCTCCTCGGTGGTGATGCCCACCGGCTCCTTGAATTCGGGTTTCAGGTTGAGGATCGGGGAGCCGGTTGAGCGGAAGCGGGTTCCCTGGTAGAGGGGAGACAGGAAGCCTGATTGCCAGTTCTGGTGATGGTTGACCGGGAGTCCCTTGGGGTCATCGAGCACCACGTAAGCAGGCAGGTTCCGGTTCTCAGTCCCCAGGCCGTAGGTCACCCAGGCGCCGAGGGTGGGCAGGCCCGTCAGCATCCTGCCGCAGGAGATCTTCCAGAGGGCGGGCTCGTGGGTCAGGTTGGTGGTGTACATCGAACGGATCAGGGCGCTGTCAACGGCGTGCCGGCTGAGATGGGGCTGGACCTCCGAGATCTCCATTCCAGAGGCGCCGTGCCTGGAAAATTTGAACGGGCTCTTGAACAGGGCGCCGGCCGAGGCCGGGTTTTCCACCTCGCCGGCGATCTTGTCGAAATAGGACTCGCCATGGCGCTTCTCGATCTCCGGTTTCGGATCGAAGAGGTCCATCTGGCTCGGGCCGCCGTGCATGAACAGCTGGATGACCGATTTGGCGGCGGGTTCGTGATGGGGAGGGCGCGTCTCGAGGCCGGTCGAACGTTTTGGCACGGCCTGCTCGAGTCCGCGCCCGTAGAGATCCCGGGAGAGCAGCGAGGCGAGCGCCGCGCCCTGGAGGCCCGTGCCCACCCGGTTGAAGAAATTTCTCCGGCTGAGCGAGCCGGGCGGTTGTTTTTTTCGGGGTGTGTTTCCTGGTCTCATGGCGCTCAATCGATATAAAGGAATGAGGCTGAGTTGATCAAGGCGTGGCAGAAATTTTCCAGCGCTCGCCGGGCCGCGGTATTCGCGTCCGCTCCCGCGTCTTCACGAGAGAGCCACTTCTTTTTCAGGGCTCCGAGGCCATCGAGCGCGGCCTCCAGCTCCAGCTTCTTTGGCGACCTTGAGATGGCGAGCAGGTAGGCGTGCTCAACCTGTTTTCGCTCGTTCTCGCCGACCTCTTCCAGGACGCGGTCCGCGAAGACAGCGGCGAGCTGGTGGATTCTCCTGGAGTTGAGCAGGTGCAGAGCCTGGGGCGCGACGACGGATTCATTGCGATTGGTGCAGTTGGGATTCATCTGCGGCAGGTCGAAATTATCGAGGATCGTGAGCCTCTGGGTGCGTCGCTGCAGTATGTAGATGCTCCTGCGCCAGCTGTCCTTGTCGCCTCCGGGGCGAGAGTTCGCGGTGACCAGTCCATCTCCTCGTTTTTCCACGCCGTCGGCGGGCCCGAAGGCCTCGAGGTCGAGTCGGCCGGCGACGCTGAGGATGGAATCCCGCAGCACCTCGGCCTCCATTCTCGCCAGCGGCATTCTCGAGAACAGCCTGTTTTCCGGGTCCTGCTTCGCCAGGAGGCTGGATACCACCGAGGACTGCCTGTAGGTAGAGGATGCCATCATGATTCGGTGCAGGCTCTTGATGCTCCAGCCGCTCTCGATGAACTTACCGGCCAGCCAGTCCAGCAGCTCCGGATGGGTAGGACGGGTGCCGGTCCTGCCGAAATTGTCCAGGGTGCTGACGATCCCCCTGCCGAAGTGGTGCTTCCAGACCCGGTTGACCATCACCCTGGCGGTCAACGGGTGCCTCGGGCTGGTCAGCCAGCGAGCGAAGGCGAGGCGCCGGCCGGTGGATACGGCTCCTTTCCAGGGCGGAGTGGGGTCGTAGGGCTTTCCCGCCTCGGCGAGAGCCCCTGGAATGCCGGGCTTGATTCGCCGCCCGGGAGTCAGGTAGTTGCCCCTCTTGAGCAGGTAGGTGGGGGAAGGCGCTCCCCGGTCCCAGAGGGCGCGAACAAGCGGCTTCGGAAGTTTCGAATCATCGAGCGCCTTGATGCGTTTGCTTTCCGCTTCCGCGGTCTTTTTGAACTCACCGTCTTTCTTCTCCAGCTCCGCTGGGGGGACGCCGAGCTCGGCGGCCCTCTTCTTCCTTTTTTCTTCAAGCTCTTCACGGAGCTTCCGTGCCTGGGTATCGATCGAGGTGTTTTTCCCTTTCCATCGAGCCAGGATGTGTTTTGAGATGAAAGGCAGGTAGCGGCCGCTGCCCGCATCTCCATCGGGCTTCAGCCAGTCGTGTTCATCGAGGGCGCCCTTGAAGACCGCGGCGAGACGGTAGTAGTCGCCCTGGGGGATCGGGTCGAATTTATGCGAGTGGCAGCGCGCGCAGTGGAGGGTCAGGCCCAGCAGGGAGGAGCCGACGGTCTCGATCGCGTCGTCGATGATCTCCAGGCGATCGGGGACGAAGTTCGTGATGTTGGCGTAGGTTCCATCAACCGACTGGCGCAGGAAGGCGGTGGCAACGAGGTTCGAATAGACCTCCTCCTCAATTCCCTCGGTGTCACGATAGTCGGTAAGCTCATCGCCGGCGAGCTGCTCGAGCAGGAATCGATCATAGGGCTTGTCGGCGTTGAAGGAGCGGATGACATAGTCGCGGTAGCGCCAGTTCTGGGGGCGGATCCGGTCGGCGTGTTGTCCTCCCTCGGAATCGGAGTAGCCCGCCACGTCCAGCCAGTGCCGTCCCCAGCGCTCGCCGTAGCGCGGGGACTCCAGCAGGCGGTCGACCAGGCGTTCCCAGGCGCCGGGCTTGTCATCCGCGAGCCAGGTCGCGATATCCCCGGGGCCGGGGGGCAGTCCCAGCAGGTCGAAGGACGCCCGGCGAAGGAGCGCCAGGCGCTCTGCCTCCGGGGCGAGACCAAGTTCCTCTTTCTCGAGCCGGCTCTGGATGAAGGCATCGACAGGATTGCGTACGCGATCTTTTTCGTGTGGCTCGGGGACCAGGATCTTTTTCAGCGGTTGTAGAGACCAGAACAGCCGCTCTTCTTCGTCTGCCGGCGCGGCTTCAGGTGGGGCAGGCCTCTCTTCTGTTTCCGGGGCGCCGGCCGCGATCCATTTTTCGAGCAGGTCGAGCTCGTTCGGTCTCATGAACTTGACGCTGACGACAACCAGCTTGCGCGCCGGGGGCATGGCCCCTGCGCGGATCTTTTTGATCATCAGGCTCTCACCGGGCTTTCCGGGAACCATCGCCGGACCGGATTTACCTCCCTTGAGCATGCTCTCACGGGTACGCAGGTCGAGGCCGGCCTCTCGCTTCCTGGCGCCGTGGCAGACGGTGCAGCGAAGAAGGAGCAGCGGCGTGATGTTGTGCTCGGTGATCTTTCGTTCGGCTCCCCCCGGATGCCGGCGGCTCCGGGCGCCGCTCGCTATCCAGCTTCGGATGATGTCCTGTTTGCCGGGGTCGAGGCGCGTTTTTTTCCCCGGCGGCATCTCGCCCTTGCTGAGGAGCTCGAGGAGACGGCTCTCGCCGGGCTTGCCGGCGATGATGACCTCTCCCGTTTCTCCTCCGCGCAGGATCCCCGCCGGGGTTCTCAGGTCAAGTCCGCCCTTCTGTTTCTTCTCCCCATGACAGCGCAGGCAGCTCTCGCGGAAGATCGGCAGGATGTCCTTCTCGAACTCGAGGAGCCTGGCGGGCGCGCGCGAAGCGGTCTCCTCCGTCCCGGGCAGGGCGAGAACAGCACCGGAAAACCCGCAGCAAACAATGCAGGCGGCAAGACCTCGCAGGCCCTGGGTCGCTCGAGTTGAACGCACGGGAATTCTCA
The DNA here is from genome assembly GCA_022451445.1 of Planctomycetota bacterium. Classification (GTDB taxonomy): domain Bacteria; phylum Planctomycetota; class UBA8108; order UBA8108; family UBA8108; genus UBA8108. The sequence continues at coordinate 310 of JAKUSY010000318.1, read as the reverse complement.
TTTTTTCGGATTACCCAGCGACCGGGTTTTCTGTTTTCATAGGCTCCTTCGAGAGTTGATGATTCACTCACTGGGCAGTGCTGTCAAGCAAACCATTCGCCCCGGTTTTCAAGGTCTGTTGTTTTCAGCGGAGCTTCCGTTTTGAGCAAGTTGAAGGTGCTGGTTGTCGAGGATGAGGAGGATATCCTCGAGGTGATTCGGTACAACCTCGAGCAGGAGGGCTACGAGGTGATTCCCTGCATGGATGGGCTGAAAGGCCTTGAGCAGGCCAGGAAGGTGAAGCCCGATCTTGTCCTGCTCGACATCATGC
>JAKUSY010000317.1 GCA_022451445.1 Planctomycetota bacterium | reverse complement strand
CCGGCAAGGTAGGGATCAGGCAGGAAACCCTCTATCCCTTTGACGGCAGGATCAAGCTGACATTGAACCCCGCGGTCGCTGGGCAGGAATTCAAGCTGCGGTTGCGCATTCCCACCTGGGCGCGGGAGCGGTTCATGCCCGGGGAGTTGTACAGCTTTGTGGAGCCGCCTGCAAAATGGACAGTCCGAGTCAACGGGAAGGCGGTCGAGCCGGACCTGGAGAAGGGATTCGCCGTGCTCACGGGGCCGTGGAAGGCGGGTGACGAGATCCAGCTCGATCTGCCCATGTCGGTTCAATTCAGCACCGGCACAGAGAAGTTGCTGGCCACCCTGAGCCGGGTCGCGGTGACGCGCGGGCCGCTTCTCTACTGTGCCGAGGAAGTGGACAACGGTGTTTCCGCCCAGCGGCTCGCCATACCGACGATTCCCGGGCGGGAGCAGGTCAAGGTCACGAAGGTGAAAGATGGAGTCCTTGCGGGCATGGAGATGATCGGCTTTCCGGGCTCCCAGCGCGATGATGGAAAAGATGTCCGCGCCATGGACATCCGCCTGGTTCCCTATCACAGCTGGAACAACCGCGGCGATAAATCCATGACCGTCTGGATTCCGCAGGGTCCCTACAAGACAGGCAAGCCGCTGGAGTGGATCACCAGCAATGATGCGAAGAGCGCGCCGAGGTCGCAGGCGGGACCCGAGACGGCGGTGGTCTTCGAAAACAAGACCGGGCACCGCGTGAAGGTGTACTGGGTCAGCTATAAAGGAGGTCTCCAGGCTTATGGAGAAATCGCTCCTGGCGGGACCCGGCGGCAAGGCACCTACGCCTTGAATACCTGGGTGATCACCGATGGAAACGAAAAGGCCCTGGGGTATTTCATCACCGGGGCACGGGAGGCGCGCGCGGTGATTCCCGCCGGGAAATAAACAGCGGCCATTTTGAAACTTGAAGTTCCCGAGTGCTCTGTAATCATACAGAAAACTGAAACCGGTCAGAGAGGACGTCATGAAATCGCTCCGTAAATCGACTGTGCGGCTGTTGGGAACCCTCCTGGGCCCGGTGTTGATTAGCACTCTTGCGGCGGCTACGCCTGCCACGGATGCGGAACTGGTAAAGGCGATCAAGGAAATTGGTGGACTGGTTTTCCCCGCGGCAGGTGAAGAGGGGAGCTGGAAGGTTGAGTTCCATCTGAGCGGGCGCAAACTTACCGATGAGGGGCTCGCTCATGTTGGCGCCCTGAAGAACATTGTCAGGCTGAACCTCAGGGACACCCCGATCACCAGCGCCGGGCTGGTACATCTCAAGGGTCTCACGAAGCTGGGGCGGCTGCATCTCGAGCGGACCGGGGTGGATGACGATGGTCTCGCTCACCTCGCCGGCCTGACGAATCTTGAATACCTGAACCTCTACGGCACCAAGATTACCGACAAGGGCCTGGCCCATCTCGAGGGGCTCAAGAAGCTCAGGCAGCTCTACGTATGGCAGACCGGCGTGACCGATGAGGGTGTTGCCCGGCTCGCCAAGGCTCTGCCTGAGCTGAGGATCGTGCGGGGTGTCGACCTGAGCAAGATTATCGCAGTCAAGCCGCCACCACCGCGGCCGAGCGAACCGCTGAAATGGATGGTGTTTACCGAGGGAATCCCTCCAAGGTCGGTTCCCGGGTCGGGGACCGAGATTCATTTTCTCAACAAGATGAAGATCAAGGTGAAGATCTACTGGGTTGAATATGGGGGTGGACTCAAGCTCTACGGTGAGCTGGAGCCGGGCGGCAAGCGTGAACAGAACACCTTTTCCGAGGCCAACTGGCTCATAACCGATAAAAACGACAAGCCCCTGGGGTACTTCCGGACCACCCAGAAGGTGGGAAAAGCCGTCATTCCGAAGTAGCAGCCTGTCGGGTGAGCTTCGTTCCTTAACGCTCCTGGTTATCCTATGAAACCGCGATCTATTTACCGTTGCCTCGCTGTTGGGCTCCTGCTGGGTCTTCCCGGGCCTGCCGGGTATGTTCTGGGGGATGTTACCCTGCCGCGAATTCTCGGCAGCGGCATGGTCCTGCAGCGCGACCTGCCGGTTCCTGTATGGGGGTGGGCCGGTGCGGGTGAAAAGGTGGTGGTGTCTTTTGCCGGGCAGTCCAGGTCCGTCAAGGCGGGAGAGGATGGGAGGTGGATGCTCCGTCTCGATCCCCTCAAGGCCAGTGTCGAGGCGGCCAGCATGGTCGTGGAGGGAGACAACAGGATTACACTTGATAACATCCTGGTCGGAGAGGTGTGGATCTGTTCCGGCCAGTCCAATATGGAGTGGAGGCTCATCCAGGGAATGAAGGGGAAAGAGGAGGTGGCTGCCGCTAAGCACCCGGAGATTCGACTCTTCGATGTTCCCGGGCATACGACAAGCCCTCTGCCCAGGGAAAAAGGAGCTGGGAACTGGAAGATTTGTAATCCCAGGGCGGCAGGCGGTTTCAGCGCGGTCGGCTACTTCTTCGGGCGGCGCCTGCAGAAGGAGCTTGGCGTTCCGGTCGGGCTGGTCGGCTCCAATTGGGGTGGTACCCGCATCGAGCCGTGGGTCACCCAGGCCGGCTTCGAGTCGGTTCCAGAGCTCTCCGGTCTTGCCTACCAGGTGAAGCAATACCAGACAACCACCAGGGTAGGCGGCAGCTCTCCCTCGGCGATCTACAACTCCATGGTCCATCCGCTCACTCCTTTTGCCATGCGCGGCGGGATCTGGTACCAGGGTGAATCCAACGGTAACGAGGGGATCAGCTACTACCACAAGAAGCACGCCCTGGTGAACGGCTGGCGCAAGGCTTTTCAGAACAAGGACCTGGCCTTCTACTGGGTCCAGCTTGCCAACTTCCAGGGGGAGAACCGAAAGCCGGTCGGGGGAGACGGCTGGGCGAAGCTGCGGGAGGCACAGACCAGGGCCCTGGATATCCCCGGAACCGGAATGGCGGTGATCACGGACATCGGTGCAGCCAATGACATCCATCCGAGGAACAAGCAGGACGTCGGCTGGCGCCTGGCGCAGTGGGCACTGCACCAGACCTACGGCCGAAAGGACCTGGTGCCTGCGGGGCCACTTTACAAAGGCCAGGAGATTGAGGGTGATTCCATTCGCCTGTCCTTTGACCATGTCGGCAAGGGTCTGATGGTAGGCAGGATAGACGGCCTCGAACCCACCAGCGAGGTGAAGGATGGCAAGCTTGAGCACTTCGCCATCGCAGGTGACGACAAGGAGTGGTTCTGGGCCGAGGCTGTCATCGATGGAGACAATGTTGTGGTCAGGTCCGCCGATGTACCCAGGCCTGCTGCTGTTCGCTATGGATTTACCATGAACCCGGCAAGGGCCAATCTTTACAACCGGGAGGGGATTCCCGCCAGCCCGTTTCGTACCGACAACTGGCCTCGGCCCAGTGAGAACCTGGAATGGATCGCTATTGCAGATCAAACCCCGCCCAATTCCGTTCCCGGCTCAGGAACAGAGCTGGTTATCCTGAACAAGCTGGCTGTCAAGGTGAAGGTTTACTGGGTTCCCTACGGCGGGGGTTTGAGATTTTACGGAGAGCTGGCCCCTGGCGGAACCAGGAAGCAAAACACCTATTCCAGTGCCACCTGGGTAATAACGGATGAAAAAGACAAGCCCCTGGGATACTTCCGGACGACCAAAAAACGGGGAATAGCGGCCATTCCACGGCAATAGTAAGGTGCTGAGGGGATTGCTGGATTGGGGGCTTGAGTGAAGACTGCGGCTTCCGTAGAATACTCTTAGGACGTGACTGTATAAATCACAGGCCTTATTTATAAGCATCATGAACCTGAATTATTCACGGCGTGGTTTTCTAAGGTCAAGTATCGGCGTTGCAGGGCTTACCGTTCCCACCCTTCTGAAACTGCAATCGCAGGCTCTCGCCGGGGCGCCAAAAGCCAGGTCCTGTATCGTGCTCTATACCTGGGGCGGTATGAGCCACTACGAATCCTTTGATCCCAAGCCGGATGCTCCTTCGGAGATCCGTGGTGAGTTCAAATCGATTCCGACTGCTACAACCGGGATCCGCTTTTGCGAGTATCTTCCCCTCCTGGCTAAGCACTCAGACAAGCTGGCTATCGTCCGGTCGCTTTATCACGACCAGGGCGGGCACCAGCAGGGAATGTACACCAGCCTGACCGGCCACAAGCCGGAGGGCGGAATCAAGGCAGGCAAGCGAACCAACAGGCCCTCTCTCACGGCGATGATCGGACGTTTCCAGGGGGTGCGGCCCGGGACGCCCAATGCCGTGAGAATGCCCTATTCGATGTATGACAATGGCACCCTGATGGCCGGCGAAGATGGCGGCCGGCTCGGTTTCAACTACGACCCCATACTGATTCGAACTCCGGCGGGAAGACCCTTCAGGGGTGTCACGAGGTACACCGATCGAGAGCTGAACCTGAAGCTGAATATGGA
>JAKUSY010000316.1 GCA_022451445.1 Planctomycetota bacterium | reverse complement strand
TGATCAGCTCGCATTCGTTCACCACATCCACGCCTCCCCCCGCGGCGTAACCGGGATCCGTCGAAGCCAGCTCCACCTTCACCACGGGCAAGGCGATCAGTAAAATATCGAAGGGGTCGGTAAACGCATCCCCCGCTTCGATCCTGCATTCCATCTTGTTTGTCAGGCGGGCAATCGTGCCGGTATAGACACCCTTCCCATCTTCCTTGCCAAGCACCAGGTCGGCCTCGGAACCTCCCTCCAGGGCGACCCTGATGGTTTCAGGAAGGCCCCCCGTACCATCTTTTTGAGTGCACTCGACCCGGAACTTCAGGGACTTTCCATACGGTCCGCTTGGAGAATTTTTCTTGCCCTCGGAATTCACGATGAAGCCCGTGCGAACGTCAACCTCATCCTCGCCTAGGCCATCACCATACGTAATGACGATCTTCTCTATCGTCGTATCGGTCGGGTAATGATCGGTGCTGAGCATCAGACGGTTGAGGAAGGTCATCGCGAAACCCGGATACTGATAGCCCAGGACGCCGATCAAGGCGGCGCTGAGAAGAAACGTCACCAGCCGCCGTCCCAGCGTATCAGCCGAGAGGATTCCCGACATATCGATGCCATCACTGATACCGGCAACGTAGGTCTTCACCTCGTCCTGGAGCTCAACTGAGCCCCAGCCCTCAGCCTCGGGGTTCTCGAACTCGATGGCGGCGACCAGGTCACTGTCGATTCCCTGCGATCTTTCCACCAACAGCGCCGTCTGGAGAAGAGTTTCTTTCCTTCGAAGCTGTGGGCTGGCGAAACGCCGGAAAGAGTAGACCAGCCCGTAGATCCCCAGCAGCAGCAGGACCACGCGCTGCGGGCGGTCAATTGCGAAATACCAGTCGAGCAGGAGACACATGAGAACAATCCAGACTGCCGCTGCCAGGAAGCCCGAATAGGCTGTGGTCAGACGAGCCAGGGTTCTCTTCATTCGAAGGCTCTCGAGGTTCGAACGCAGCGGGGCGAGCTTTGTCGTCATGGCAGATTCACCAGCTTTCTGAACAACCATTCGACTAGCATCAGGAGAACCACGAGAATAAAAACCGGCCACGTATTCCACAGCGGCAAGACCTTGAGCGTCACCTCCGGACGCGGTACCGGCTGGATCTCATCCGCGATCCTCGAGGCCGTATCGAAATCATAGGTCCGGCCTCCTGTCGATGAAGCCAGCTTCGCCTCGAGGACACTGTTTCGTTTGCCGCTGCGGCGCTCAGCCGAACTGCTGGTCACCTGGAAGTTAACCTCGCTGACATCTCCCGTAATCGGGTCCGTCACCTTCAGGGTATGTTCACCGGCTCCAAAAACCTGCACCTCGGCCTCGAAGATCCCATCCCTCAGGCTGCTGACCAGCAGTGGGGCGGCGTCCGCAGAGTCGCCCTGGGGCGCGATGTGGCGCGCGGTGAGCCCACCCTGGGGAAGATCTCCCTCGGTAAGAGGCTCGAAGTCCTTATTGTAGGCCTCGATCGACAGGATGACCCGGTCCTCCTCCTTGTAGCGCTGCCGATCGGTGCGCACGACAAACCGCTTCTGGCTACCGAGAGCGTGGCTGAGGCCGAGGCGATGGATCATCTGGCCCCAGAACTGCCGGTAGAACAGCTCTCCGTACTTCCGCCTCATCCTCCAGGTCTCGTTGAAGGCCAGGTAGATCACCTCTCCCTTTCCGTAGCGCCTGATGGCGATCAGGGGCTGGCGGGTCTGGCCATCGGAGGGGCAGACATCGGCCGGATGGCTCAACAGCACCGTGGCCAGGGGATGGGGTCTCAGCGAAGGCTGGTACCAGGGAATAGCCCCCAGGTTGTTCCAGCCACGAATGTTTTCCTGGGGATTCTCGCCAAGCTGCATGAAGGGCACCGTGGCGGCGTCCGCGGTCAGCACGGCCCTGAACTCCCGCTCGTCCCGCGGCCTGGCGTTTGGATCCGCGACGATCGGCAGCATGCCGCCAATCGGGGTCGCCAGGAGCTGGGAAGGACCGAAACGCGGCCCGCTGATCACGACCAGTCCACCGCCAAACTTGCCGACGAATTCTTTGACCATCTCACAGAAGCGGGTGCTCAGGGTCGAGGCGGGCATGTCACCGAGGAAGATCACGTCATTTTCAAAAAACTCGCTCCGTGGCGGGGTCATGGTCTGGAGGAAGAGGTTGTTGGTATGGCGCACCTTCGGGTCGGCTGAGCGCAGGAAGGTCCTGAAGCCCCGCTCGCCAACCAGCTTGTCACGGTAGAAGACCTCCTTGATGAAACGCCACTCCCAGGTCGGTTCGTACTCCACGTACATCAGGCGCAGGAAATCATCACGGATCGTCACCTCCCGCTCGGCCCTGTTGTTCTGGTCTACCACCTCTCCGTCCTGGGTTTCCACCTCGGCCGAGACCGTGAACCTGCCGGCGGTTTCGGGAGTATAGATAATGTCGAGCGTGGTCATGTCGCCCGTCAGCTTGACCTCCTTCTCCTCGATCACCTGCTCACTTCCGAGCCCGGGACTGCCATCCCCGCCCACGGGCCTGGCGACAATCCTGACCTTCACACTCTGCCCCACCAGTCCGCACTCGCGCAGGTTGACGGCGATATTGGAACGTTCGGCCTTCTTCATCAGCAGCGGGGCCTGGAGATTCAGGCTCAGGTCTTTTACGGCCTCTGGTCCAATCCCAACCGTATAGATCGGGACTCCCAGGCGAGCGGCGGCCTCCTCGGGAGATGGGCCCGAATTCTGACCAAAATCGCTGAACAGGACGATGCCCGCCAGGTTGCCCTTACCATGCCGGCGAGCCAGGTTGTCAAGGGCGGACCCTATCGCGGTGACCTGGCCGCTGGTGGTCAGCTCATCGGCGACCTTGGAGGCGTCAACCTGTTCCTCACCCTCCTCGTTCTTGACGATGTGCTCGATACGTTCAACGCCATCGGGACGGTCAAACTTGAACACGCACAGGCGGAATTTTTCAGACAGGTCCCGCAGAAGGTTCTTGCCGGGATTCTTCAGCAACCAGCGCAACCACTCCACCCTGGACAGATCGCCCTGGGGAAAATTATCAGGCGCCCCTACAGCCTTCACAAACTCCTCACGCTGTTCACCCACGATCCTGTCCTCGATTCCCATCGAGTCACTGCCATCGAAGACCAGCCAGAGCGATGGCTTGGGTTTTCGAACCAGCTCGAGCTGGAGAACGGGCTCGGCAAGGACCAGCAGGACAAGGCACAGAAGCGCCGCCCGGAACACAGCCAGGCAGATTCGCGCCACGGGGCGCCGGCCGCTTTGCCAGCGGAAATAGAAGAGCACCGAAACCACCGCCAGCCCAAGGCACCCGAAAAGAACCCAGGCCCCTCCCTCCGCCCAGGGAGCCGTAAAGGCCCAGCTCTTGGACTCGACCTCGCTAACCTCTTCAAAACCGAGCATTCTGCCGAGAATTTCAGTCGTATTCATGCCGTGTCCTCCCCCGACGAATTTCCTTCTCCGGAAGAGCCCACCATTCCGGAGATAGCGCCCCAGGACAGGATCAGAATCTCCAGGAGGAGGAGCCCCAACACCAGCCCCATCATGTATTTCCAGCGATTCCGGCCAGTGATGCCGCCGCTGAGGGTAATCTGCTGGCTGGAAGAAACCCAACTCAGCTTGGCCCTGTCTTCAGCCGGGAGAGCCTCCCGCGCCTTATCGAGGGTCGCCTTCCCAAGCCCGGATTCCACCACAGGACCGTTGACCGCCAGGGGGCGGCTCCAGAGCACCTTTCCGAAACCATCACTGCCCTGGTCGTTCTCATGCGCCGCGATGACATAATGACCCCTGCGGCGAACCCGCCTGACGACGATTTCATCTCCGCCGCTCCCCCTGGCTTCGGGCCTGAGAGATTCCGCCTTCGGGCCTTCCCCTTCCGCCTTGCTCTCACGGGGCCTCACCAGGCTGAACTCGTTCTTCCTCTGCTCGGCGCTGACACCGAGCCGGACTGTCTCGGAATCCGTAAAGTTGACCTTCTGGAGGGTGTCGCGCAACATTCCCCGCAGGATCCGATCGAGGACCAGGACCGCGTTGGTTCGCGTCAGGGTGTTCCAATCGGAAGAGATCCCGCTGGTGAAGAGAACTGATTTACCTCGTCCGATCCTGCGCTCTACGAGCATGGGATGGCCATTGGTGTACTTGGCCAGGATGCTCGGCAGCAGGTTTTCAGCCACCTGCCGCGGCGTATTCGACTCGTTGGGCAGAGCCGGATCCCGCAACCAGGTGAGCCAATCTCTGGCCGCGGGTTTCGGCTTCGTGGAGGCGGGCGATTTGTCTCCATCACTGCCTCCTGCGGTGGTGTCGCGCTCCATCTCGATCCTCTTGATCTCCCGATCGAGGAATTTATTCTTCTCATCATCGCTGAGATGGGCAACGACAGCCTTGAAAAACAGCGGGATCCTGTAGAGATCCTCGAGCGCCT
>JAKUSY010000315.1 GCA_022451445.1 Planctomycetota bacterium | reverse complement strand
CATGGACGGCAACTCGGCAGGATCTCTGTAGAGACAGCTGGCATGGAATCTTTCCGGCAGGATTTCCGGGTAGCTGAGATCCCGGGGAAGGACAGGCAGGCAACCCAGGTAGAGGGCCTCGACTACCGAGATACCGAAAAATTCATGGGCGGCCGTCGACACGACGACACTCGAGCCCGCCACGGCCCGGAGATAGTCGCCCCTGTCTTCGTAGAAGCCCAGGTGGATCAAGCGATCACCCAGCAGCTCCCGGGCGTTCCTGAAGGCGGGATAGGAGCCGTCAAAGGACTCGCCGCAGATAATGACCCGAAAATCGACATCCAGCTTCAGCAGGCTCGCAAGCGCCTCGATGAAAAGCTCCGGCCGCTTATCGTATTCCCAGCGATGATTCCAGAGGATCACGGGCGGCCCGGCGCCAGCCTCCCCGAATTCTTCGAGAGCCCTGTCGTGAGGCTCAAAATCGATCCCGACGGGAAAGACGCCGGAGCGCTCCTCAACCCTGTCAGCCAGGTCGTCGGGGACGCCGTCGGCCATGAGGCTGAGGGCCTCCCGGATAGCAGCGAGGAACTGGCCGCGGTGGAACCTGGAATTGAACAGCACCCTGTCAGCCGCCAGGCAGGAGCTCAGGTTGATCCAGCCATAGTCATGGTCCCCCTTCGCATGCCGGCTCAGGGGATAGCTTGCCTGGTTCTCGTGAAAATACAGGACCGCCGGAACTTCACGGTACGCAGGAGGGCAGATCGCCTTCCAGTCGGCAAGGTTCAGAAAGTCGGAAGCGAAAACGACATCGGGCACAGCCCCGGGGGCTTCCGCCGCTGCGAGCTGGGCAAAGTGATAGGCCGAGCCTCGCATTCGCCACTTCCACTTACGGCCGGGAAGCGACCAGATATCCACCGCGTGCCCCGAGTACCGGCTGTATCCCTCGAGGAATACGCTGTGGGAAAGATTATAATAGGGTTCGAGAGCCAGAATTTTGAGGGTATCGGTCATAGTGGAATCTCGAGCTTCTCAAGAGTTGTAGAGGCCGTGGTTTTGGCACATGATATATCCAGCATAATGAGTGATTCAAAAGAAACACCAAAGACCCCGGAAGAGCTTCTGCAGGAGATGCAGAAGATATTCAAGGGCGGCGGAGGTGAAGGTGTCACCTTCTCTCTTGCCCCCAACCTGCAGCCCGATCCTGAACGCGCCCCTGAGGATTCCGGCGAGGACCTCGAGATACCCGAGGCGATGCTCGATTTCGACAGAACCCCCGTCGAGGTAAAGGCCTATCTTGATCGTTTCGTAATCGGGCAGGATGAGGCCAAGCGGACCCTCGCCGTGGCGGTTTGCGATCACTACAATCACGTCAAGAGGGTCCTTGGCAAAGACCCCGGGGCGGGGTCTGCGGCCGCGGGAAAGCTCCCGGCAAGTGTCCCGGTTTCCGAGTACGTAAAACAAAACGTCATCCTGCTCGGCCCCACCGGGGTCGGAAAAACCTACCTGATCAGAATACTTGCCCAGCTGATCGGGGTTCCCTTCGTCAAAGCGGATGTGACCAAATTTTCAGAGACCGGCTATGTAGGAGGCGATGTCGACGACCTGGTCCGAGAGCTCGTCCGCGGCGCGGATGGAAACGCCCGTATCGCCTCACACGGGATCGTATTCCTCGATGAGATCGACAAGATCGCCAGCGCCCAGACCCCCCAGGGGCGCGATCCCAGCGGCCGGGGCGTCCAGGTCGGCCTGCTGAAGCTGATGGAGGAGACCGAGGTCAGCCTGCGCAACCCGATGGACATCGGCGCCCTGGTGCAGAGCATGACGCAGGGCGGCGCCCAGGGCCCGAGCACGATCAACACCCGCCACATACTCTTCGTCGTCAGCGGAGCCTTTTCAGGCATCGAAGAGGTCATCGAAAAGCGCTTGAGCGAACACGACATCGGCTTTGGCGCCTCCTCCCAGCAGGAGAAAGATACGCAGGAGGGCTCGATACTCCAGGACGTATCGACCAGGGATTTTGTCGAGTACGGGCTCGAGCCCGAGTTCATCGGCCGCCTGCCGGTGAGGGTCGCCCTCGATGAGCTCTCCGACAACGACCTCTACCGGATACTCCTGACCTCCGAGGGCTCCATCCTGAAGCAATACCGCCAGAGCTTCCAGGACTACGGCATCGACATCGCCTTCGAGGACTCAGCCCTGCAGGCTGTCGCCCGCAGGGCCGCCGATGAAAAAACCGGCGCCAGGGGACTGATGAGCGTCCTCGAGTCCTGCCTGAGGAATTTCAAGTTCAACCTGCCCGGCACCCGGATCGACAAGCTGGCGATGACCTCAGGCCTCGTTGAGGATCCGGAGAAGACCCTCCAGGAGGTCACGAAGGATCCCGACGCGGCCGCCACCAGCTACTACCTCTACACAGCCAGGGAATTCGAGGCTGAATTCGCCAGGCGCCATGGCGTGATGCTCACCCTCGATGACGATGCTATCCAGGCGGCAGCGGGCCTCTCGTCGGAACAGAAGCTCCCGGTCAAGGACTGTCTCTGGAACATCTTCAGCGAGCAGGTTGACTACCTGCAGAAGATATGTGAGAAGGCAGGCCGGTTTGAATTGCCTGTCACCCCGGCGATACTGGCCAATCCCGGCTCCGGAGCGGAGGTATGGCTCAGCGGCAAGACGGCCGCGCCCACCGACGATTGACCGCTGCCCGAGCCAGTGCAGGCCGGCTCTCAGACTGAGCGAGTTTTCCAGGTCCCCCTCCTGAACCAGAAGATGATCAGGATGCCCTTGAGGGCCGCCGTACCGGCGATGACCCACCAGATCTCTTCGGGAACGCCGCGGCCGATGGTTGTGGCCAGGACGGCAAGGGGCAACCTGGTCGCTGTAATCGAGGCGCTCAGGAGCATCGGAGAGAGGGTCAGGCCCGCCCCGCTGAAGGCGCCTCCCAGCACCAGGTCACAGGCCTGGAAGAGAAAGCTCCAGGAGGTGATCTTGAAATAGATTGAGGCCTCCTTGATGACCTGCATCGAGCCAGGGGCTTTCGTGTCGATAAAGCAGGCTCCCACCTCCTCTCCAAAGACAAACAGGACTCCCCCCCAGAGGGCGCTTATAAGGGCGCATTGCAGAGCCGCCCTCCAGGCCCTGTTCTCGGCGAGGTCAATCCTCTTCTCTCCCATATAGCGGGCAACCAGGCTCGAGGCCGCGGCGTTGTAGCCGGTATAGATGACCCAGGCCAGGCCCTCGCCCCGGTGACCGATGGCCAGCGCCGCGATCGAGGTGGAGCCGCCTGTCGCTCCTACGATCCTCGTCAGGCCCAGGTAAACCAGGGAAAAGAAGACGCCCGCCATGGCCACGGGATGGCCGATCCTGCCAAGGCGCCACAGCATGGCGTAATCCAGGCCCAGCCTCCCCGGCCTCGATATTCTTGTCGAGTCATCCAGGCGGAGCTCCTCATCAGAGGGCCGCTCGGATTCCAGCAGGTTCCTGCGCCTCAAGACCACCAGCATGAGGACAGCACTGACTCCGAAGCAAATCACCGTAGCCCAGGCCGCGCCCGCCACTCCCATCGCAGGGATCGGCCCCAGCCCGAAAATGAAAACGGGATCCAGTATGACGTTCAGAACGAGCCCGACGAGCCCCAGCAGGAACGGGACCCTGGTGTCTCCATGGCCGCGAAAAACGCCTGCCGCGGCGTAGCCAAGCAAGAGCACGAAACCACCGCCCCAATAGATCCGGACATACGGAGCTCCAAGCTCAACCAGCTCCTCGCTCCCGCCGGCAAGCCTGAAAAAATATGGCGCCAGGAAGTACCCTGCCACGGCGCAAAAACCTGCCAGCCAGATGGCCCCGCGCAGTCCCTGGCTGGCCGTATAGCGAGCCGCCTCGATTTTCCCGGCGCCGCAATAACGCCCCACGATCGCGGTCAGGCCGACGACGAGAAGTGAGCCGAATGAGTTGTAGATCCACACCGTGAAGCTGGCGATCCCCAGGGCCGCGATCCCCAGGGCCCCATCCTCGCTCCTGCCGATCCAGGCCGTGTCTACCCAGGTGTGGGCAAGCGCGGTGAAGGCCGCCCCCGCCGCGGGGAGGGCGAGGGACAGTATCTCCCGATCCGCGTTTTTTCCTGAAGAATGATCTTCGGATTTTCCGGCCTGCTCGGTCTTCACCGGGTAGACTTTAGCCGCGATGAATCAAGACATCGAATTGAAAGACCTGCGGGAGCTGCCCCGCTACCACGTCGAGACCATCACCGATGAATATCTCGACATCATGGGCCACATGAATGTTCGCTGGTATGTCGCCCTCTTCTCTCGCGCGGTGACCGGGCTCTTCAAAGAGATTGGCATGACGGAAGAGTACTTCGCCTCCGGCGAGAACGGGAGCTTCGCGCTGCGGCAATTTATCAACTACCTGGCCGAGGTCCGCTCCGGGGAGACCATCGCCGTCCACACCCGGCTCCTCGAGCGCTCTGCTAAACGCATCCACCTGGTTCATGTCG
>JAKUSY010000314.1 GCA_022451445.1 Planctomycetota bacterium | reverse complement strand
GTCAGCCCGACCTCCTTGCGCTTGGCCTCATCGAGCGAATGCGGTTTCGGGTTGCCGCGGGAGCCGTCCCGGAAGCGGCTCTGCCGGGTCAGCCAGCTCTCGAGCTGGCTGATCTTTTTCTGCAGCGCGGGATCTCGCCCTTTCTCTTCGGCAAAGATCGGCAGGGACTGCAGGGCCGCCGCGCCGGCAGCTCCCAGGCGCAGAAAAAAGCGCCGAGTCAAGTTCTTGTGCTTGCTGAGAAAGCTGGCGAATTCGGGATCCATATGTTGGCGAGCCTCAGAGGCGTGGGGTAAGCGATTCGTCGGTCGCTGAATACACCTTTGTTATACACGCAATTGGATGGTTGAAAAAGGCGAGTTGGCTTCCGGGCGCGTATTTTCCGGTCGCCTTGTTCCGGCGCCCTGTCGCTTGTCTGTTACCCGGGGTTCGAATAGGCTATGGGCCGGGCCAGGTAATTACCAGGGAGTGGTGTCGGTATGAGGAAAAACAGAATGGCGTTGATGTGGCTGGTCGTAGTCGGGCTTTTGCCGGGCAGTGGGCGGTTGAGTCCGGCCGCTGAAAAACTCGTGACCGAATACGTCGTCCTCGTCACGATCGATGGCCTTAGAAACGAGGAGCTCTTCGGAGGGGCGGATCCGAAGTTGGTGAATGATCCAAAACGTTCCGGAGTTGAGGACCAGGCTCGCCTGAAGAAGCAGTACTGGCGGGAGACGGCGCAGGCCCGGCGCGAGGCGCTCCTGCCTTTTTTCTGGGGAACCCTCGCGAAGCAGGGCGTTGTGCTCGGCAATCGCGAGCTGAAGAGTTTCGTGGATGTTTCCAACCCGCACCATTTCTCCTACCCGGGCTACGCGGAGATTCTCACCGGGCAGCCGCAGGAGGCGATCAAGAGCAACAAGGCCGTTCACAGTCCGCACGAGACGGTCCTCGAGTATGTCCGCAGGAAGCTGAAGCTTCCCGCGGAGAAGGTGGCCGCGGTCTGCTCGTGGTCGGTTTTTAACCAGATCACCTCGAAGGTCGATGGGTCGATTTTCTGCAACGCCGGTTTCGAGGCCATTCCCGCGAAGTATCTGACGCCGGGAATGAGGTCGGCCAACGCGGCCCAGTTCAAGCTGACCACGCCCTGGGACACCGTTCGTCATGACTGGGTCACTCTTTCGATTGCCAATGAATACCTTAAGAGCCAGCAGCCGAAGCTCTTCTATGTCGCCCTGGCCGAGACCGATGACTGGGGTCACGAGCGGCGCTACGACCGGGTGCTCCAGGCGGCGAATTTTTTTGATGAGTCGCTTCGGACCCTCTGGACTACATTGCAGGCCAGTCCCCGCTACCGCGGCAAGACGAGCCTGGTGATCCTCACCGATCACGGCCGCGGCCATACGGTAGATAACTGGATCTCCCACACCTCCAAGATCCAGGGTTCGGCTGAGATCTGGATCGCCGTGATCGGGCCCGATACGCCAAACCGGGGCGAGACGAAATCGATGGGCTCCTATACCCAGAGCCAGGTCGCCGCTACGATCCTGCGTTTCTACGGACTCGACCACCGGGAGTTCAATCCGGACTGCGCCGAGCCGATCAGTGAGGCGTTCAGGTAGTTCCCATGGTTCGTGGGGGGCGCCCGGGGGGCTTGGTCGAAGGCAGGGGTCCGGTGTACAATCAGTCCCCCTGGATGATCGACTACCCTGTCTCGATGGTAAGGAGGCGCTGGCATGAGAAAAACACTTGTCGCTGTGTTGCCCTGGCTGGACGTGTGCCCGTGCGCCGGCGCCGATGAGTTACTGGCCGGCACTGCGGTGGTGGAGATCACTCCGCCGCGCGGGTACCGGATGAGCGGGTATTTCATGGAGCGCCTCAATACCGGGGTTCGGGATCCTTTGAAGGCGAAGGCCCTCGTATTCAGGCAGGGAAAAACGCAGGCCGCACTGGTTTTCTGTGACCTGATCGGTATCGGTCCGGGACTCTCCCGGTCGGCCCGGATGTCCGCCGCCGGGAAGACGGGCATTCCCTTCGAAAATATTGTCATCGCGGCGACCCATAGCCACACGGGGCCGCTCTATTTCGGGGCGTTGCGGGAACACTTTCACCGCGCCGCCGTGGCGGGGCACGGCAAGGACCCGCATGAGAAGGTGGATTATTCCGCGTGGGCCGCGGAGAAGATCGCCGAGGCGATCAGCAGGGCGAAGCAGGCCGCGCGACCGGTGCGGTTGCGTCACGGTATCGCCACCGAGAAGAGGCTGTCTTTCAACCGGCGCTTTCACATGAAGAAGGGCGGAGTGCGTTTCAACCCCGGGCAGCTCAACCCCGGCATCGTTCGTGTGGCTGGTCCGATCGATCCGGACGCGGGCATCATCGAGCTGCTTTCAGGGGGAGGCGTTCCGCTGGCCTCCCTGGTGGTCTTCGCCCTGCATCTCGACACCGTCGGCGGCACCGATTATTCGGCTGATTATCCACGCTATCTCAGCGAGGGGCTCCAGGCCGCGTTCGGAAAAGAATACACTTCGTTTTTCGGCGCCGGAACCTGCGGCGACATCAACCACATCGACGTCAAGATCAAGGGGAGGCGAACGGCCAGGGAGATCGGCGCCTTGCTGGTCGAAACGGTGCGCGGGGGAATCCCGGGGCTCTCCGCGGTAAAGGAGCCATCCCTCGCGGTGCTCCGCGCTACAGTCGATGTTCCCCTGCAGCGCTACAGCGAGCGGGAGATCGGCAAGGCGCGTGAGGAGATGAAGCTGGTCGGCTCGCGCAAGCTGCCATTTCTCGCCCAGGTGAAGGCCTACAAGATCATGGCGCTGGAGCTTCGCAAGGCGAGCACCCTGGCGCTGGAGATCCAGGCCCTCCGGCTCAGCTCTGAGCTCGCCATCGTCACCCTGCCCGGCGAGGTCTTTGTCGAGCTCGGCCTGGCGATCAAGAGGAGCTCTCCGTTCCGCAACACCCTCGTCATCGAGCTGGCAAACGACGCGCCGGGCTATATTCCCACCCGAAAGGCTTTTGTCGAGGGCAGCTACGAGACGGTCAACTCCCGGGTGCAGAGCGGAGGGGGAGAGGCCATGGTCGAGGCCGCTCTCCGGCTGCTGAAGGAGCTCAGGCAGGGCATCTGAGCTTTCACGAGTGCCGGCGGGATATACGGGGCAGAGGGGTGGATTCCAGGGCCTGCTGTGTCCCATGCCATGCGTGTGAGTAATTGGGGGGCTTAGGCGTGTCCTGGTTGGCCTGCAGGCCAATGGCTGAGTTCTCGAGGGAAGAGTCCAGCCGGGAGTGTGGGAAAATAATAATAACCCCTCTTTTTTCTTTGCTATTTCTTATATTTCAGAATATTCTGAAATTACAGAAAGGAAAGAAACATGCCCGAACTTACCTCGATTCACAAAAAGTTCATCCACCACTGGGGAGAGATGGGTACCCGCTGGGGAATCAGCCGAAGCGGCGCCCAGATTCACGCGCTGCTGTACATCTCTCCAGGGGCTCTGAACGCTGAGGAGATCGCAGCGACCCTCTCCATCGCCCGCTCCAACGTCAGCAACAGCATCAAGGAGCTGCAGAGCTGGGGCCTGGTGAAGACCATCCACGTCATCGGTGACAGGAAGGACCGTTTCGAGACGATGGAGGACGTGTGGGAGATGTTCCGCGTGGTGATGGACGGAAGAAAGCGCCGTGAGGTGGATCCGACGGTCATCATGCTGGAAGAGTGCGTGGGGGAGATCAGAAAATCGGCTGATGGAGACAGGTATACCAGGGAGAGGCTGGAGGCGCTGCAGGAGTTCTTTGCCACGGCCACCGACTGGTACGAGCAGACGCGAGGGTTGTCGATCTCCTCGTTCCGCAAGCTCGCCGGGATGGCGGGGTGGGTCATGAAGGCGCTGAAATTCGACAGAAAGAAAGCCTGACATACCTGGCTGGAATACCCGGGTGATGAAAATGCCTGAAAATAAAAAACACTGGCTTCTATACGACGGGACCTGCAGGTTTTGCCTGGCCATGGTGGGGCGCTGGGGTAAGACCCTAGCGCACCGCGGATTCGGCCTTGCGGCCCTGAACGAGGAGTGGGTCCGGGAACGGCTGAACCTGCCCGAAGAAGAGCTCCTCCGGGAGATGAGGGTCCTTCGCGCCTCCGGGGAGGTTCTTGGCGGGGGGGACGCGCTCATCTTCCTCTGGGGAAGTATCTGGTGGTGCTGGCCCCTGTGGCTGGCGGCTCATCTGCCGGGGGGCAGATGGTTGATCGGCCGTGCCTATCGCTGGGTCGCGGCTAATCGCTCCTGTCGCTCGGGTACCTGCTCACTGCATGCTTCATCCTCCGCAACCCATCGAGGCAGGGCGCTGGTGGGCTGGCTTCCGCTGGCGGTCCTTCCAGGCGTGACAATCGTTTTTCGAGGGGCCTGGCCCGAGCCATGGGTTTTTATGTGGGCCCTGGCCTTCGCTCTCTTCTTCAGCTGCAAGTGGCTGACCTTGTGGAGGTCTTTTACCCGGGGGGCCGCGATCGGATAGCGGGGGTCCCTGGGATAC
>JAKUSY010000313.1 GCA_022451445.1 Planctomycetota bacterium | reverse complement strand
GTCTGGGCTGAGCCGCGGCAGGGGTGAAGAGTCGGGAGCTCTCAGCAGCAGCTGGGGGCTTCGCCGGGGGCAGGGGAAGAGCAGTCGAAGATGCCGCGATGCTCGAGCTCACCGCTCACCTCGAAATACCGCGACAGCCGGGTCTCCGAAAGCATCCTTGCGGTATTGCGGCAGACGCTCCGGGCACTGTCTTTTTCGAACAGGTGGTTGAGGTCGAGGAGAAAGTTCTCCTCGGAGCCGGGACAATTGCCACGGTAGGTCGCGTGCTGGGCGAAATCCTCACAGCGCCGATCGAGCGGCTCCTCGAATTTGAAGCCCCTCAGCGTCATTGAGAAAAAGCGGTTCGGCTGTCCACCGACGTTTTCTTCCACCAGGCTGCGGGATACGCCGCGGGGATCCCTGAAGCCGGCCGCGGTGATGGTGTCGAGAAGGTCGTATTCGTAGAGTGCCCCGCCGAGACATTCGGCAAGCAGCTTCTTGTCTTCGCGGATGCTTTCAGGCAGGCGGCGGTCGGCGACGATGTCGGAAATGTAGAATTCGCCGCCGGGCTTCAGGACACGGTAAATCGAGTTGAAGACACTGTCCTTTCTCGGGGAGAGATTGATGGCGCAGTCGGAAACGACCAGATCGATGGTCGAGTCTTCGATGGATCCGAGCGTCTCCATGAAATCCTTGTGGAAGAAGACGTTGTTTTCGGAGTATCCAAAGGCGGCCATGACCCCGGGGATATTACGGCGGGCGATCTCGAGCTGCTCGTCGGTCATGTCGATTCCGTGGACGCTGCCTCCTTCGCCGGCCAGGTGGCTGAGGATGAAACAGTCGAGCCCTGTGCCGGAGCCGAGGTCGAGAACGGTGAGTCCTTCGAGGTCGTCGGCGGGTATGCAGCAGCCGCAACCGTAGTTGCGGTCTTTCACCTCTGAGGGGATGAGCTCGGCAATCTCGGAGTAACGGCTGATGCTCGAGGCGGCGCAGCAGGCGTTCTTTTCAAGGTCTCCCGTGCCCTGCAGAACCCGGCCGTAGTATTCACTCAGAAACGCCCGGAGGTTCTCTACGGAGTCCCTTGCCGAAGTCGTACGGTCAGCTTCCATGGGAATCTATGCCTGTATTGATTGCGAAAACG
The DNA here is from genome assembly GCA_022451445.1 of Planctomycetota bacterium. Lineage (GTDB taxonomy): Bacteria > Planctomycetota > UBA8108 > UBA8108 > UBA8108 > UBA8108. The sequence goes on along the minus strand of JAKUSY010000313.1, from coordinate 3,381 downwards.
AAGCTATCTGAAGAGCCTCCCATTTTCTTGATCGTTGCTGAAGATGCACGGGAAAATGCAGGGGATGGTCCTGCGTAGAGGCTTTCCAGGCGTGAGCGGATTGGATACTGTACCTGCCGGGTGAAACGATCAGATCCCGCTTCCACGAGGACAGAGCGCTGGTGAAAAAAAACCATCAATACCTGTACGTGCTCGCTGCCCTCTCTCTCGGTTGCCTTGCGGGTTGGCTGGTCACAGGAGCTCCCCCGGGGGGGACTCCAGGACTGGAGGGGGAGGGTGTGGCGCGGAGCCTGGCGGTCGATGCCCTGGGGCTGGAATTGGAGAAGGAGCAGCCTGCCGGCTTGCGGGCCCTTGTCGAGGCGGTAGGAGAGGATGCCGGCGCTGGGGCGCGAAGCTCCGGGGCGATCCTGCTCGAGGATGCCTACAGGCTCTCGGCGGACAGCGAGGTCCGGGCCGCTGTTCTTGCCGCTCTCGAACGCCTTGGAAGTCCCCAGGCTTGCGCGGCGCTGGCGAAGATTTTTCGTCTTGGCAATGAAGATGCCGCCCAGGCGGCGACCAGGCTTTCGAGGATAGAGGGCCAGGATTGCGCCCGGGAGCTGAAAGCTATTGTCGAGAAGGAAGAGCGCAGGGGGGAGCTTGCGAGGGCCGCCCTGCGAGCGCTGGGGAAAACCCGTTCGCGGGCGGCGACGGAGCTCTGCCAGGAGCTCTGCGCCGGAACCTACGAAGGGGCTCTTCGCAGGGAGGCAGCCGAGGCTCTCGGCCGCATAGCGGAGCTGTCCTCGGTTCCGGTGCTCGCGGGGCTGCTTGGAGCTGAAGACGACAAGCTCCGGAAGGCTTCGATCGCGGCGCTCGGGTTGATTCGCTCAGATGCTTCAGCCGAGGCCTTGAGGGCGCATGGCGCGAAGGGAGGACTGGGACCCGTGGAGGCCCGTCTTGTGGAGGAGGCGCTCGAACGCCAGCAGGGCAGGGGGCCTTCCCGCCTGAGGTGAGAGGCAGGCTGTCCCGCCGTTCGCTCAGCCCTCGAGCGCGTCGATCGCCTGCTCGAGTCCCGGGCGGCCCGGCTGGGACTCGAGCGGCGCCCGCGCCCAGGTCGAGTCGTCAAAAGCTTCCCAGCGGCTTCCGGAGGGCCAGTGACGCTGCAGGAGGCAATAGCCCTTGTAGCGCGGGTGATGCGCCGGAAAGCTGAACTCGTAGTCCGGATCGATGCTCCTTTGATAGATCGCCAGCCAGCGTAGGATGTCTTTCTGGGCTTCGGCTCCCTCGTGGTAGTAGCTGATCACGTTGCGTTCAGCCCACGAGGCATCCTCCTTTTCGGCGGTCTCCTGGATCGCCTGCCAGAGCTCACCTAGATGCCGCGGCAGGGAAGGAGCCCCATCTTTCTCAGCCGCCGCATCTTTTTTATTTCCGAACCACCTGAATGCCATGGGGCCTGATTCTTTTCTTCTAGGAGCATTGTTGCGCCGGCGGGAGGTAAACGCCGGGATACCGGGTGAAGAGCATGCGGTCTGTGTCTCGTCGAGTCAACCGGCCTCCGCGCTCACCTGCACTGCAGGCCATCGGCTGTCGGATCCTGCCCGGGCAGGGGGAACGGCGCGGCGGGAGGTCCACCGCCGCGGAAGAGGTAGTTGAGGGTCACGATAGCGTCCGTCAGGTTGATTCGGCCGTTGTCGTCAAAATCTCCGCCGTCGGGACAGGCCGGGATGTCGGCGCCCTGGAAGAGGTAGCTGAGCAGGTAGATGGCATCGGTGAGGTTGACCTCACCGCTGGAGTCGGCATCGCCCCTGAGGAAGGGCCCGGGCAGCTCGTCGGTGAACTTGATTCTCAGCAGCTCGGAGAACGAGCCCGAGCCTATGGCGATCAGCTCCCTGCCGTTGAGCTCAATATCCCTGATCTCGTTGCCGAGCCCCGTCAGCGGCAGCTCGAGGCCGCTCAGGACTCCCTCGAAGTCCATCTCGAGAACTTTGGTGATCCCGTGGTCTCCGTATCCCGCCGTGGTCAGGAGAAGCGTTCTGTTTTCGGAGTCGATGCTCAGTCCCAGGTTGAATACGAAGTTCTGGTAGGGCGGCGAAGGATGCGGGAACCTGCCCAGCTCGTTGCCATCGGTGTCGATTCTCAGGAAGGTTCTGCTGTTGCGTTCGAGGTAGAAGAAGGAGTCGCTGAGGGGATCCCAGGTGAGTCCCGCGGGATAGATGATGAAGCCGTTGTCCGGCCGGGGGGGGGTGATTTCCACATGATCGTAGGGCTCTCCCGAGAGGGTCTCGCTGACAAGGAAGAATCGCTGCGTATCGACTTCTCCGAGCGGGACCGGCTGGAGCCAGGTGATGTAATAGAGCTGGCGCTCGGTTCTCGAGGGCGCCCGTGTGGCGATAGTCGCGATCTGGTGTCCCTCCTCGACCACAGAGGTTCTCGCATCCAGGAACCTGAATCCCGCATCGTAGTGATAGACCTTGCGCTCGTCACCGAACCAGTTGACGCATGCGTAGAAGGAGCCGTCGAAGGGATCGCGGGTAAATTGCTGGGGTGAGCGAGCCGGCCAGCTCATGGCTCTCTGCAGTACCGCGCCGATTCCCGTGCGCACGGAGCCGCTGATGGTCTCGCTGGGGATGCCGTTGAGGATGCCCCGGATGCCGTATTCATGGAGCCCCGGTGGCACGTTCTCGTCGAGGAAGCCGGTGGCATCTCCGGCGAGGGTCGCCAGCGGTTCACAATCGCGGAAGACCTCGAGGAGGTCGTAAGGTCCATTGTTGATGAACTCGATAAGAACCCGGTCCTCTACCCCGGGTTGCCTGCATTCGAGGTATCCCGGGGCGGCGGTGGGTGGAGGGTCGGGGATGAGCTCGGTCAGCAGGGCGTCTCGCTGGCCAAGGCCGAGAACGAAGAAGCGCGACTGGCCGTCGAGCAGGACATGTTCGATCCCGACGCTGCCGGCCCTGCTCTCCCGGCGTACCGCCGCGGTGGTGATCTGGGAGCCGGGAACGATCTCCCCGCTCTCGGTGTCTACCAGGGAGATCCATCGCTGGTTGAAGTCGCGGTAGGTGCCTCCGCTGAGCCAGAGCAGATCATCGCGGCCGGGAACCCTGGAGATCCCTCCACTGTAGGTATTGAAGACGTCCTCGATCGGGGGGCTCTGAACCCTCGTGTAGGGATTCGCCAGCCGCCTCAGGATCCGTCCTTCGAGGTCGATCTGGTAGACGATGTCCTCGACCACCTCGGTAATCCAGAGAGCTCCCCTTCCCTCGTCGGCGCCGGGGTCGAAGACCATTCCCATCACGACCCCGAGCTCCTCCTCCGATTCCGGATCGTCGGGATCGAAGTCTTGATTCAGGTTCGGCAGGGACACCTCGAAGGTCTCGAGGAGTTCTCCGGCGAGATTTACCAGGG
>JAKUSY010000312.1 GCA_022451445.1 Planctomycetota bacterium | reverse complement strand
AGTGATTTTTATTTTTTTCGTACCGAAAAGTCCATAATTTTTTTAACTCTGGTTGCTCAATTTCCAGAATTTTTCGGCTCACCCCGAGAAGAAAGCAGTGGCTCCGGCTCAGGCTGGTCGCCGTCCGCTGGCTCCGCGGTCTCGGCCAGGGGGAACATCAGCTGTCCGAGGAAGATGGGCACCATCAATGCCATGGTTCCGTAGGAGGTGCCGGTGGCTACGGCTATGATCGCGGCTGAAATGAAGGCTACCAGGGGAAGGATGTGTGGCGACAGGATGCCGCTCGATATGCTGGCGACGTAATAACCGGTGTTGATATCCTTGCAGACAGCCCCGATCGACCAGGCCAGCAGCAGCGTGATCAGCGCCAGCACGATCGAGCGCGCGCCGCTGATCCAGGATGAGATGGTCTCATCGAGGGGGAACTTCTGGCTGAGCGCCATCAGCATGGCAACCACGCTGGCGCCCATGGTTCCCCACAGGAGGGCGCTGAAGGAATTTCCTTTGCGGATGATGTCTCCGATGCCGGCGCCGGCGGCCTCTTCGCCGAGAGCTTCAACTCCCGTGGCGTAGAGTCCGATGATAGTGAAGGCGATCACGCAGAAGATCGGCAGCACAGCGTTGAGCCAGCGCGGCTTGAGGTCATCGGAGGCGCCCAGCTGGGCCATGGTCTCATCCAAGAGCGGCTTGGCGCCGTCCCGCAGCACCTTGCCGGTGCGGCGGCAGCGCTCCTCAGCTTTGCGCATCGGGCCGAAGTCTTTCAGCATGAGCCCGCAGATCAGCACCAGGAAGAGGGTGAGGATACTGTAGAAGCTGTAGGGGATGGACTCGAGGAAGAAAATGTAGGGATCGCCAATCTTGTCGCTCATCCCTTCTGGCAGGTTTTCCGGTGACAACAGGCTGATCTGGAAGGCTGTCCAGGTCGAGATGACGCCGATCGTCGCCACCGGGGCGGCGGTGGAGTCGACGATGAAGGCGAGCTTCTCCCGGCTGACCCGGACCTTGTCGGTGAAGGGACGCATGGTGTTGCCGATGATCAGCGAGTTGGCGTAGTCGTCGAAGAAGATGAAGAGCCCGAGGAACCAGGTCGCCACCTGGCCGCTGCGCGGGCCTTTCGCCCAGCGCGACACCAGCTGGACAATGCCCTGGATGCCGCCGGTGTGGGTGATCACTCCGATGGTTCCGGCTAGCGCGAAGCTGAAGAGGATGACGGTGGCATGGTCGGTGTCGGCCAACGCTCCGACGATGTAGTTGTCGATGGAGTGCAGGAACGATGCGAGGGGGTTGAGGCTGTAGGCGAAGGGCGCCCCGACCCAGACGCCGCAGAAGAGCGCCACCAGCACCTGCCGGGTCAGGAAGGCCAGCACGATGGCGACCAGCGGCGGCAGCAGGGTCACCCAGCCGGGCAGCACGGTTCTCGATTCGCTCGGACCATTCACGATGGAGATGCTGCCATCGGGGAGCTCGATATTCTCCAGCTTGTAGCTGCCCGCGGAAAAAGGGCCGGCCTCGGCTACGGGCGTGCCGCCGCGAAAGGCGCCCCGGAGGCTTACCGTACCCTTGAAGTCAGCGGCCAGCTTTCCAGCGGAATCGAGCGCCTCGATGGTGAGCGTCGTCAGGCCGGAGGCGAGCATCGCTCCGTCCTTGTCCCTTATGGGCAGCAGGGGGCCGTCGTTCTCCAGCCTCATTCGGAACGCAGCCGGCGCATCCGCGGTCTCCTGCGCCCCAATGGACTGAAACCAGCCGGAGAGTATGAGGACCAGGATGGTGAGGATTCGGCGGACTCTCATTGCCAGAAACTTACCACAAGGGTTGCCGGGCCGCCGTGGTTAAATGACCCTCAGGGCTTCTTCGGGACGGACCCGACGCGCTTTCGCCAATGCCCGGCGATCGCCTCGAGGATGTCCTCCTGGGCGCCAAAAAGATCTCCCACGCCGCTGCCTCGATCCGGGACCACCGTATTGGCGATGAGGATGGTGAAGCAGAGCAGGTCATCGGGGCGCTGCTCGGTGCGGAGATCGATGTAGCCGGCCAGCGCCTTGGAGAGATAGATCCACTGGTCATTGAAGGAGCCCTTGTAGACCAGGGTTCCCGTCTTGGCCCGCACCCGTCCCCAGAGAGGCGAGTTTTTGAAGCGACCGGAAATGGTGCCGTCGATGCCGCCGATGGGCAGCGCGTCGAAGAATTGGGCGAAATCTTTCCGCCGGGCCATGAACTGCAACAGGTCTACCAGGAAGCGTGCCGAGAGAGAGTCGGAGCGTCCACCGCCCGAGCCGCTCTGCAGCAGGACGGAGTTGACCGCCAGGCCGCCCCTGGAAAAGAATTCCCTGATCTTCCCGTAGCCGGCGACCCTGTCGCCTCGCTTGCCGTGCAGGGCTCCTACAATGACAGGGTACATGGTGGCATGCAGGTTGTGGCTGACCTTGAGGGTGACGCGGACGGATTCCGAGAAGGGCGGCGAGATGTGGCGGGCTACCACCTCGTAGTCCATGTAGACCTTGGGGCCGAAGGCCGCCTGCTGGCGCCCGCCCCTGATCCTGATTCCTTCCTTTTCCAGCACGGCCGCGAAGAGGTGGGCGGCGGCCAGGGGCGGGTTGCTGAGCTTGCCGACCCGGATCGTCGGCCTTGAGCCGGCCGGCAGGGTGCCCTTGATGACGAAGGATGCAGGCCCGGCGGTGCTTTCGATCCAGAGCCGCCGGGGCCCGGCCTTCTCCGTCGTGCGCGCCTCGATCTTCACCTTCACCGGGTCGAGATCCGGCTGCCAGGCGGCCTGGACCTTGTCGCCGGGCTTGTCGCCGGGCTTGATGGTGAAGTCGACGAGATTGTCATTGATGCAGATGGCGCTGAAATTGCCCACGAAGGAGTCGCGGGTTTCCTTGAAGAGTCCGTCATCCACCACCACATCGCCCTTGACCTCCTTGACGCCTCTTGCCGCGATGTTGCGGGCCATCTCGCGAATCGTCTGCAGGGGGTCTCCCGGCACCAGGTCGGCCTCGCTGAAGCCGGCGTAGCTGTGGTCCCTGGCGACGAAACGGAGCCGTCCCTTGCCGTCAGGGCGCTGGGAAAGGTTCGGGTCGCCGCTGGCGATGAGCACGAGGTCCCCGTTGACGACCCCGTCTTTCAGCTCCCCGGTTATGACGACATTCGTCCGGAAGCGAAAATCCTTGCCGAGAATTCCCAGGGCGCCGCCGCAGCTGACGAGCTTGGTGGTGGAGGCCGGAGCCTGCAGGGCGAGCGGACGATGGGCATAGACGCTCTTGCCGCTTTCGAGCTCGGTCACGAGGATGCCGAAGGAACTGCCCTTGAAGAGGGGGCGCTTCATGATGGCGTCAATTTCCTCGCCCAGCTCGTCACAGGACGTGTTGGCTGGGTTGATTACCTGCCAGCAGATGAGCGCCAGCAGGCTGATGGAAAGCCGACTCGTTCGTTTCATGAGGCAAAAGCATAACAAAAGCGGGACTGGAAGCCCAGAGGAGGCCGCTGCTCCTGCGTTCATGGTCTACATTGCGCCCGGGGGCGCAATCAGTTATAAAAGTCAGCTTGCCCGCCACACGCATCGATGCGTTTCCCTGATGGGACGGCGGATAGAAGCTTAATAAAGAAAACCAGGAGTCCAGATGAAGACCTTATCCATCGGTGGAGTGAAGGAAAAGATCGTAGAGCGGAAGGATTTCCCGCCCGCCAAGCTGAGCAAGATCCTCGGTAACGAGACGGTCGCGGTGATCGGCTACGGCGTGCAGGGGCGCGGCCAGTCACACAATATGCGTGACAATGGCGTCAAGGTCATCGTCGGTGTGCGCAAGAACGGCCCCAGCTGGAAGCTCGCCAAGAAAGACGGCCTGAAGCCCGGCAAGACCCTGTTTGAGATTGACGAGGCCGTCAGGCGCGGCACAGTCGTCCAGTACCTGCTCAGCGACGCGGGACAGAAGGATCAGTGGCCGCTCATACGTGAGAACCTGCAGGAGGGCGCCGCTCTCTATTTCTCGCATGGCTTCAGCGTGACCTATTCGGATATTACCGGTGTCGTCGCTCCGGACAACGTCGACGTGATCCTCGTGGCCCCGAAGGGCTCGGGCACCACGGTGCGGCGGCTCTTCCTTGAGGGGCGCGGCATCAACTCGAGCTTCGCCGTCGACCAGGACTATACAGGCCGTGCCCGCGAGCGTTGCATCGCCCTGGGCATCGCCATCGGCAGCGGCTACCTCTTCGAGACCACCTTTAAGAAGGAGGTCTACAGCGACCTGACCGGAGAGCGTGGCGTTCTCATGGGCGCCATCTACGGTTTGTGGCTCGCCCAGTACGAGGTGCTGCGCGAGAAGGGGCACTCGCCATCGGAGGCCTTCAACGAGACGGTCGAAGAGGCGACCCAGAGCCTCTACCCGCTCATCGGCGAGAACGGCATGGACTGGATGTATGCAAACTGTAGCACGACGGCCCAGCGCGGCGCGCTCGACTGGTACGAAGCGTTTCACGATGCTGCCAAGCCGGTGTTCAAGCGTCTCTACCGCGCG
>JAKUSY010000311.1 GCA_022451445.1 Planctomycetota bacterium | reverse complement strand
GAAGTAGCCATGCAAGGGGAAGGAGTGGGTCCAGCCCCCGGGGAGATAGTGCTGCTCGAGCACGAGCACCTTCTGCCCCGCGTTGGCAAGCGCCACGGCGGCCGTGAGCCCGCCCGCCCCTGAACCTATGACGATCGTATCGAAATCTGGCATCCCGAAGTCCCTGAACAGCCGCTGCGAACAACCTACTCTCAAACGGCGAAACTCAAAAAGCAAGACCCAAGAAAAACGCCCGCCCTGAGCCTTCTTTTTCCCGGCGGGAACCTCGACTACAATAGGCGCGGATGAAACAGAGCCCCCCTGAGAGACATCATATGTTGCGAAACCGCTTCAGCCCCCTGCTCCTTGCCGCTCTCGCGCTGCTCTCGGCGCCCTGCGGAGCTGAAATCCCGCCCGACATCGTCCTGGTCATGACCGACGACATGGGCTACTCGGATCTCGGCTGCTACGGAGGTGAGATCGAGACTCCCAACATCGATCGGCTGGCCGCCGGGGGACTGCGGTTCACCAATTTCTACAGCGAGAATATGTGCTGGGTGTCGAGGGCGGCGATGCTTACAGGCGTCTGGCACCTGACCTCCTTCCACCGCAAGGGCCTCAACCCGCGCTGCGTAAGCATCCCCGAGCTTCTGAAAACGAGCGGTTATTCAACGCTGATGTCCGGCAAGTGGCACCTTGGCTGGCCCGACCAGAAGAGCTCACCGACGGACCGCGGCTTTGACGGCTTCTACGGGATTATCGATGGAGCCTCCAGCTTCTTCGCTCCAGCCAGCCTGATGCGCGACAGGCGGCCCATCAAGGTCGGCGAGCTTCCGGCGGACTACTACATCACCGACGCCATCAGCGACAACGCGGTCAGGTACATCGAGAAGGCCGACCGCAAAAAGCCCCTCTTCCTCTACGTCGCCTATACCGCGGCCCACTGGCCCCTTCACGCCAGGCCCGAAGACATCGCCCGCTACAAGGGAAGGTACGCGATGGGATGGGACGAGCTGCGAAAGAAACGCTACCAGCGCATGAAGGAACTCGGCATCACCTCCGCCGACACTCCGCTCTCACCCCGCCCCCCGGCCGTCCCGGCCTGGGAGCAGGCAGGACACAAGGCCTGGCAACAGAGGCGCATGGAGGTCTACGCCGCCCAGGTCACCAGCATGGATGCCGGGATCGGGCGCATCGTCAAGGCTCTCGAGCGACGGGGAAAGTTTGGCAATACCCTCATCCTCTACATGACCGACAACGGCGGCTGCCTCGTTGAGTACGGCAAGACCCGCAAGGGCCCCTACCTGCCGGAGGTGTCCCGCGATGGCCGCAAGATGATGCCCGGCAACATCCCCGGGCTCATGCCCGGCCCGGAGATCACCTACCAGAGCTACGGCTACGGCTGGGCCAACGTGTCCAACACGCCCTACAGGCTGTTCAAACAGTTTGACCACGAGGGCGGAATCCGGACCCCGCTCATCGCCCACTGGCCGAAGGGAATCTCGAGCCGCGACGGACTGACCGGAGAGGTAGCCCATCTCGTCGACATCCTGCCGACCCTTGTCGAGATCGCAGGCGCCCGACCTGCGCCTGGGTCCGAAAAAACAGGCCCCATCCCGGTCAACGGTCGCTCACTGGCCGGGGTCTTCAAGGGAGGAAAACGCCAGGGGCATGAATTCATCTATTTCTCCCACAACCGGGGGCGGGCTATCCGTCACGGAAAATGGAAGCTGGTGCAGGAGAAAAAAAAGAAACGGTGGGAGCTGTACGACCTCTCCCGGGATCCGGTCGAGCTGCGCGACCTCGCGGGCAAGCATCCGGAACTCGCCGGTATGCTCAAAGCCCGCTGGACGGCGTGGTTCGACCAGCAGGCCAATAAATCATCCCCGGTACCAGGGGGCCCTTGGAAAAAAGGAAATTAGTATTCGCTTGTCCCAGGCTAAAACCATTTGCCTCGCGGCGTTCTTTACCTTCCTGCTCAGCGAGCTCAGGGCCGGGGAAAAGAGCTATGCCTTCATCGTCTCAGGCGACTGTCAGTACCTGGCGAAGAATTCCGCCAGGCCCCGGGCGCTCGACCCTTACTCCGAGCAGGCCAACAGCCGCTTCATCCGCCTTTTGAAGGAGCTAGCCGGAAAATCGATTGGCAAAAAATTCGGCGGTGGAAAGGTGTCGTCCGAGCTCCTCGGCCTGATCATCGCCGGGGACCTGATTGACAGCCTAGATAAAGGAGGCGGCAACTACCCGGCCATGCAGCAATTCGAATGGAAACGTTTCCTCCGGGACTACGGCTTGAGGGGTGGCGATGGGAGAATTCCCTGGCCGGTTTACGAACTGCACGGCAACCACGACGGCCCCCAGGGAGATACCTTTATTATCAAGGACATCATCGCCCGCAACCGTGAACGTCCCAACCTGGCGGGCCGCTCAAAAAACGGCCTGCACTATTCCTGGGACTGGGGACCACTGCACCTGGTGAACCTCGGGATCTTCGTGGGTTCGGGAGAGAAGAAACGTAAAGACCACCACTACGCCCCGAGGGCGAGCCTGGACTTCCTCAAGGAGGATCTCGAATCCAGGGTCGGTGACTCCCGCCGGCCGGTGATCATGAGTTTTCACCTGCATCCCTTCAGCGCGGAATATGACTGGCCGAAGGAAGATCTCTCTGAGTTCTGGAAGACCGTCAGCGCCTACAACGTCGCCGCCATCTTCCATGGCCACACGCATGGCTCCCCCCCCAGCCGCACGCGCGGGGATGGAAAGAAATTCTCACCGAAGCTGCCGGAGGGGATCGATATTTTCAATCCGGATGACTCCGGCGCCGCGAAGACCGACAGGAAGAACCCCTCGAAAGGAGTGGGGCTCGCCCACGGATTCCTCTACGTGGAGCTCATCGATCATCCCGGCGGCAAGGAGGATACCTTCATCGTGCGATCCTACGCCACCAGGGACAATTGGAAGACCCATGGCTGGCACAGCATCTGGTCAAAGACGATCAACATCCCCTCCGGGAAGTGAAGCGGCCCTTATTTCATAAGGTGGGCTGAAGGCTTGACGCCCCGCTTGTACTTGCCGAAACCGAACTGGAGAGGCTTGTAGACTCCAACGATGTCGACCTTCGACTTCGCGGGGATCTTGCCCTCGAGTCCGACCGCCCAATAGGCGGCATTGACCATCATGCGCCTCGTACCCTCGGCAAGAAGATCCGTCGCGGCCCCCATCGTGGTGGTAAACACCCTCCCTGTGGCCCCATCATCTCCCTTGTGGGAATTGGTCCAGCCCACCGGCATCATGGGATTGTTCTTCCTGCCCTCCACCGGCTCATCGTCGAATTTCATGCCCTTGAGAACCTGGCCCATGACCAGGGGCTTGCAGGTAGCGGCCAGGGGGCGCACACCGTAGACATCGGTCGGACCCCAGATATCACCGTCCTTGATTCCTTTCAGAATCGGATGATTTTCCTGTCCCTTGGCGATCAGCCCGCGGGTGCTCTCGCGGCCGTGATGGCCGTGATGGTTGAGCCAGGTGTCACCGAGGATCTGCTTGCCAAAGCCTCCCTTGCGGTTGTGGGAGTATTTCGAGTATTTCTTGCCGCCGCCGATATTGAAGGCGTGGGTGGCGGTCCGCATGCCGATGATGGGCTTGCCGGCACGTACGTAGGCGTCGATGTGGGCCATCTGATCATCGACGAGGTCACGAAAGCGGGTGGCGATGATCATGAGATCGGCTGTCTTCAGGGCCTCGAGACCGGGGATGTTATGACTATTGTCGGGATTGATAACCCCGGTCTCGGCGTCCTGGGAGAAGACCACCGTGCACTTGAAACCATGATGTTTCGCGAGGATCTTCCCCAGCTGCGGGAGAGCCTCCTCAGAACGGTACTCCTCATCTCCTGAGATCAGGACGATTTCCTTCCCCTTGCCCGCGCCATCAAAGCCATCGTAGACCACCCACTTCGGCTCCGCCGCCGTGGCTGCCGAAACAATAACTGAAATGACAGCTGCCAATACGCCCATGGTGATGTGCTCAAGTTTCATCTTCCCTGCGTTCCTTTAAAAAGTAATTCATTCAGTCGCTCAAACAGACCGAAGAATTGTACAACGCGAAGCGGGAGTCTGGAATGCGGATTCCCCCTTGGGCCCTGGAGAAAATCAGGGGTCGCATACCTCGGGGCAGCCGGGAATCCGGACACACTCCCGCCCCAGCGCCGGCGGCGGACCGCCGCGGAAAAGCCAGGTGAGCAGGCCGATGGCATCTGTGAGATTGACGCCATCATCCCCGTTTACATCCAGCAGCGACACGTTCGCGGGATCTCCCGTGGCCCCGTCACCGCAGGGCAACGTCGCGGGACTGCCGAGAAAGAGATGTCCCAGCAGGGAGATCGCATCGGATATGTCGACATTGGCATCCTGGTTCAGGTCGCCGGGAAGCTGGCTGCCTCCAAGCGGCTTAGCGGCGATGAAGGCGATGCCGGGGCTGCCGTCGATCTCGAGGCTGGGTCTCCAGGCCCCGCCATCGTCGAGCCCATCGGGCCAGTCACCTGAG
>JAKUSY010000310.1 GCA_022451445.1 Planctomycetota bacterium | reverse complement strand
TCGAGAATTCCCCCATACTCGAGCTCCGGATCGAGAACGCCCTGGGTTAGGCCATAGCGATCCCTGAGATCGAGAAAGGTCAGTCCTCCATGGTCACGAATGCTCTCGACCCAGCCGTTCAGGGTAATGGTTTCGTCCGCATCGCCAAGCCGAGCCTGGCCGCAAGTATGGGTACGTTTGTTGGAATCGCCGTTATTGGACATGCGCGGTATTTTCTGTTTTCAACCCTGCCTTGTCCATACCCAAAAGAACCTGTTGAACTTCCGGCCCTTCTATTGGCGGCTTCCCGCCGAGCCCCTATGCTTCCCCTTGCCGGCCTGCCCTTCGCTACATCTCCCGCCAGCCAGGCAGAGTCGGACCCGAATGACCCCGGAAGAAGTCATCGAAAATCTTCGCCTGCACCTGGCCACGCTCTACAAGGCGGGCCTGGCACTGCGGTTGATCGATGCTTTCGGCAACGCCGGAAGTGTCCTGGGGGCGGACATCGGTAAGCTCCTCGCGGTCGAGGGAATGAGCCCTGGCGTCAAAAAGCGCCTTCGCTGCGGAAAAACGAAGACGCAGGCTGAAGAGGAGTGGCGCAAATGCGTCTCGGAAGGGATTCGCATCCTTATCCACCCGGCTTCCTCCTGGCCCACCGCCCTCAGAAGCCTGCCCGAGATGCCCCTGGTGCTGTTTTCAAAGGGAGAGCTCGAACCGGGCGACTCAAAAGCCCTGGGGATCGTGGGCTCGAGGCGCCCGACGCCTTATTCCCGGACACAGGCGGACCGATTCGCCTCCGACCTTGCCGGTATGGGGGCGACCATCGTCAGCGGACTGGCAAGAGGAATCGACACCCGCGCGCACATCTCGGCGCTGGAATCCGGAGGAAGAACTCTCGCTGTCCTGGGCTCCGGCCTCGGCCGGATCTATCCACGGGAGAACCGAACCCTGGCGGAAAGGATCCTCGGAGATGGAGCCGGAGCCGTCCTGAGCGAGTTTCCATTTTCCATGGGACCGAGAACCTTTCACTTTCCACAGAGAAACAGGCTGATCAGCGGCCTCTCCACGACCCTGCTCGTGATCGAGGCCGGACGGAAATCCGGAAGCCTCATCACCGCCCGCTGGGCGCTGGAGCAGGGGAAGAACATATTCGTGCTGCCCTCAAGAGTAGATGACGAGCACAACAGGGGCGGGCTGCACCTGCTTCGCGACGGAGCCGGGGCGGCCATTTCCCCCCGGGATCTTCTACTGGAGCTCGAGATAGCCCAGCCGCCGCGACAGCGGGGGAAAAAAAACGAGCCCGCTCCAAGACCCTTCCCGGGAGAGCTGGGAGGTCCGCTCGAGGCCCTCTTCAAGGAAGAAGATGGCTGGCACCCCGATGCGCTCTCGGCCCGCCTCGGAGTACCTTGCGGACCTCTCCTTGCCGCCCTGGGCCGGCTGGAGATGGATGGGTATATCCTGAAAACCCCTTCCGGCTTCTACAGGATAAGCTGAACCCGTGCTCTCTCCAGTGCCACCGCGGGGCAAGGCGGCCCGTCCCCACCGCATCAAAGAAAGGCCGGGGCATTGCCAGAAAAAGAAAGCCGACTACAATCCATACCAGGATGAAAAATACCACAATGCGGGTTACCCTTCTTTGCCTGGCGCCAATCCTGGCTTACGGATGCATCCGTGAGACCATCTCCACCAGCTCGCGGCCGAAGATCCTGGATTTCTCGGATTCCATCAGGAACACAGCGCTCTGGCCTGTCGGCTTCCCCCATGGAGTCAACCTGATCGTTGAATTGGCCGATGGAGATCTCAAAAAAGCGGATCAAAAGAGGCTGCACCAGGATCTCTACCGGGCCCAGCCTTACCACCGCGGCGGCGCGGAGGTCTGGATAATAGGAAATCAATACGAGCTGACCTATTCCAACGGCAGGTTCCAGACCGGGGATTTCAGTTATACCGCGCGCAAACGTTCCAGGCTCTTCCTGTTCAGGGAGCGCCCCGGCGACTTCAGCTTCCGCTTTCATGAGCAGGACATCGTCATCAAGGCCGGCAGGAAATGGAAACCCTCCCTGCTCTACAGCACCGTCGAATATACTTCTGCGACCGAGAGCTCGCGCGGGGTCAAACCCTCGAGGCGCTCCCGTCCGCGTAAACAAACGGTCTGGCTCGGTGAAATTCTGCAGATCGGAACAACAACCATCCGAGTCGACCCCAGGCACGGCGGCTTCTGGACCATCAACGAACGCAACTACCGTCCCAATCCCGGCAGGCCACTTGTCCTCGAGGGGATCGTTCGCTTTGCCGAATAACGCAGAAGGCCGGAAATTGACGGCGCTGTTCGGGCTGCTGGCGGATGAATTTGTCGAGACCGCGGCCAGAGCCGTGAAAGAAGCCGGAGAGCCGTCCTACCGTATAGACCAGCTACGACGCTGGCTCTATGAGCGAACCCCCCAGGCCTTCAGTGACATGGAGGGACTCCCCCGCTCTCTCAGGGACCACCTGGCGGAAACGTTCGTGCTCCATCCTCTCGACTACGATCTGGATATGCTCTCTGAAGACGGAACCAGGAAATTTCTCTGGCAGCGGGAGCAGGGCAACGACGCCGGACGGATTGAGAGCGTGCTCATTCCCGATGGCGACAGGGTAACCTACTGCATCTCGACCCAGGCCGGCTGCCCGGTCAAATGCACCTTCTGCGCCACAGGCTACGGAGGTTTTTCCGGCAACCTCAGCACCGCCGAGATCATAGACCAGGTAGTGCAGATCCGCACGCGCACATCCCTGGCGCCGACAAACCTGGTATTCATGGGCATGGGAGAGCCGCTGCTGAACTTTGACGGGCTCCTGCGCGCGCTCTCGATCATGACCGATTCCCGCCAGCTCGGGTTCGGCTCCCGCAGGATCACGGTTTCGACCGTTGGTATCCCGGAGCGGATCCGCCAGCTCTCCCGAGCCTTCCCCCAGGTGAAGCTGGCGCTGTCGCTGCACGCTGTGGACCAGGGACTGCGCGACGAGCTTGTCCCGCTGAACCTGAAATACCCTCTCGATGAGGTTCTTGACGCTGTCAGGGAGCACTGCGATGCCACCGGCAAGAAGGTAACCTTCGAATACGTGATCCTTCCCGGGGTCAATGACAGCGCAGATGATGCGAAGGCGGTGGCGTCGAAGGTCAGGGGAATCCCGGCCTCGATCAACCTGATCGGCTTCAACCCCTTTGACGAGGCTCCCTACAGGAAACCATCCCTGAAATCGATGCTCGCCTTCCGCGACGAGCTCGACGGGAGCTTCGCTGGAGATGTCACCCTCCGAAGAAGCCGTGGCGAAGACATCCAGGGCGCCTGCGGACAGCTCAGCCTGAAGAATCGCCCAGCTACCTGAAGCTCATGGGAAAAGAAACAACCTCCCCGTAGGAATCTCAGGGAACCTTCGAGCCGGGCTTCACGGGAGCGGGCTTGGTCCCCCCCGGGGCTCCCTTCTTGGAGGTCCTGCTCCTGCCGCGTGAGCGGCCGCGTCCGGCATGAACGCCCACGGGAGGCGCGGGGCCCACCTTGGTCGCTGTCGGTAGAGCCGGCTTCTTCTTCGTGCCATCGATCCCCCCGGTAAAGGGCACCCCCTCGGGCTTTGCAAAGAGGGCATCCTTGAGATCCTGGTTGAACTGGATGTCGGTATACTCACGCTTCGTATCGAGATCTCCATCTACATGGATCTCGAGCTTGAGTGGAAACTTCACGGCCTGCCTGGAATTGTCTTTGAACTTGATCGCGCGGTAGAGCTTGTAGAACTGCTCCTTCTTGACGGTCTGCTTGCCGGAGGTGTCAAACCACTCTTTCTTCAGCAGCAGGGCTGTCTTCTTGGAAAAGAAATAGCGGATCTTCTGGCGACCGGTGAAATCAGCGACCTCGACAATATCGGCGGCCTCATCATCTACAAGCCCCTGGCCGATCATCTTGAGACCGTAGCCATCCTCCTGCCAGTGGAGGAAAAAATCATCGACCTGCTTGTCCCAGACAAAGACACTGAGAGTCCTGCCCTCCAATGGTGAAACGGTGCCAAGCATTTGCACCCAACCTTCCTGTTTGTCACCGTCGTAGACCTGGGTAAAGGCGAGCTTCTCATCCTTGATCTTGAAGCCCTTGATCTCCCACTCTTCACGATACTTGCGACCGCGCTTGAGATAGAGAGCGATCACGGCTTCTGTCTCACCGGTAGCGGAGTACTTGATGTTGCGAAACTTGGCCATCCGGTCTTTTACCGATGCGAGCACCGCCCGGCCCCCGACCGCCTCGAGATACCGATTGACGACCTCTTCAGCCGCCTTGTCGACCTTCTGCCCGAAGACCTTCGTTTCATCCTGGGACTTCAGATCCACCTTCTTGAACAGATCGTCTACCTGCTCAGGCCCCTTCTTCGGCTCTTCCTGGGTCCACAAAGCCGGTGTCACGAGGAACGAACTCACCAGGAGCGCCCCACAAAAGAGATTCCCTGTTAACCTGGACATTCCCGTCTTCTCCAACTGTTTAAATAACCGAATTTCGCACTTTGCAGTACTGGTACCCC
>JAKUSY010000031.1 GCA_022451445.1 Planctomycetota bacterium | reverse complement strand
CCTGGGAGGCCCGCCACCCCCGGGGCCTTTTCCGCTCTGCGAACCCGCAGCCGGCGCGGATGACGCCTTCTGCTATGAGGTGGGCTGCTGAGGGGGCCTCTCGGCCGATTCAAATCAAGTACTGATGGCACTCCTCCAGGCCATACCTTACCCTTGATGGTGGGCGGTTCTTACCTGTTGGATCGGGAATAAGAGGTTGCGATGAAATTGAGACTCTAAGTCCTGCAGGCGACCTGCCGGGGTATTTTCGGGCTGCCGGGGTATCTGTTGCTTTGCTGCCTGTGGGCGGGTGTGTGCAGGGCGGAGCTCGTTATCACCGAGATCAACATCGACCCGGCCGATGGCGAAGGCGTCGTGCGTCCGGAGCTGGAATTCGTCGAGATCTTCAACGATGGTTCGGAACCGTACGATCTCTCGGGCTACCGTTTTACCCGTGGAATCAGCCTGGTCTTTCCCGAGAGAACCTTTATCCGCGACGGCGCCTATATGGTCGTGTGCCGCGACCAGGAGGCGGTGCAGGCCAGGTACGGGATATCCAATACGATCGGCGATTTCATCGGTACCCTGGACAATTCCGGCGAGACCGTCGAGCTGGCGAATCCCCAGGGGGTCGGTGTCAGCCGGGTGAGCTACAACGACCGCGGCCAGTGGCCCGGCGGCGCCAAGGGTACCGGGCACACCCTCTCCATCAAGAAGCCCTATTCCGACTGCGATGATCCAGACAGCTGGAAGCTGAGCGCGGAGATGGGGGGCACCCCCGGGCGGACGAACTTCAACACCGAGGTGAGCTTCGTGGACAGCGTGCTCATCCCGGATAATTCCACCTGGAGTTTTTTCAGGGGTCGGAGCAATCCCCCGGGGAGTTGGCGCGAGCTTGATTTCGATGATTCGGACTGGGAGAGCGGGCCCACCGGCATCGGCTACGGTGATGGAGATGACCGCACCGAGCTTGATGACATGCGCAATAATTACGTGAGCGTCTTCTGCAGGAAGATCTTCGAGATAGACGACCCCTCGGAGTTTGACTCGGTTGTTCTCAGCGTGAGCTTCGATGATGGTTTCGTGGTCTACGTGAACTCCGAGGAGGTGGGCCGCGTCAACATGCCCGGCGGGAATGTAACCAACACCACGGAATCCGACGGGACGGTGGGGGACGCGCCCGACGAGGCGGACGCGGAGATCACCATTCCCACGGCGGCCCTGAACGCGGGCAGGAACATCCTGGCGGTCAGCGTCCACAATACCAGCGAGACCAGCTCCGACCTGTCCTTTATCCCGACGCTGGTGAGCAGGCGGCAGATCCTGCCCGAGGACATCGCGACCGTTCCGGTGGTGGTCAACGAGGGCCACTTCCTGGCCGCCGGGGGAGATCGCTTCATCGAGCTCTACAATAAGAGCTTCTCGTCCGTGGAGCTCGGCGGCTTCCACCTCAGTGATGATTTCAGCGACCTGCGGCGTTTCACGATCGCCGGGGGAACGCGCATTCCCGCGCGAGGCTTTGTCTCTTTCACCGAGGCGCAGCTTGGCCTCGATCTCTCCATCGTGGAGGGCGTACGCGAGCGCGTCGGCATCGCGCTGGTGAACCCCGCGGGAAGCCGGGTTGTCGATGCCCGGATCTTCGAGCCGAAGGTTGAAGGCCGGAGCGAGGCGCGCTATCCCGATGGGCAGGAGTCCTTCGCCCGCGCCGCGATTCCCACGCCCGGCGAGGCGAACGACACGGGCGTTGTCCGCGACGTGATCTTCAACGAGATCATGTACCACCCGATCTCCGGCCTCGATTCGGATGAGTTCATCGAGTTCTACAATCGTGGCGACAGGGCCCACGACATCAGCGGCTGGAGTGTCGAGGGAGTGGGGGACTTCGAGTTTCCCCCGGGTACCGTGATCGCTCCAGGCAGCTACCTGGTGATCGCCACCAGCATCAGCAGGCTCGAGCGGGACTACGGCCTGAGGTCGGATGTCCTGGTGCAGACACCCTATAGAGGCAGCCTCGCCAATGGTGGGGAGCGCCTGCGCCTGCGGGACCTCGACGGCAACATCGTCGACAAGGTGCGCTATTACGATGGTGGGCAGTGGTCGCGCTGGGCTGACGGAGGCGGCTCATCGCTCGAGAAGATCGATCCTCAGAGCGATGGCTCGGTGGCGACCTCCTGGGATGCCAGCGATGATTCCGACGAGGCGACGGAAAACAGCTTCACCCATACGGCCCAGCACGGCGGCGGCGATTCGGACTTCGGCATGCTGCTGATGGCTGAGGGCATCGCGATCGTGGACAATGTCCAGCTGACCCGCTCCAACGGCGGCTCCAATATGGTCTCCAACGGCACCTTCAACAGCAATACCAGCGGCTGGAGGATCGAGGGAACCCATATCAGCTCGGGCCGCACGACCGATCGCGACGAGGTGATCGACGGCAACGGCAGCCTGAAGCTGATCGCCTGGAACGGCGGCGGCGACTACAAGGTCAACCGGGTCGAGTGCAATACGAGCAGCCAGTCCAGCGGCACGACCTACAGGATTCGCTTTGATGCGAAGTGGAAGATCGGCAGCGCCACCCTGCTCTGCATCGGTGATTACAATGTCGGCAACGCCTCGAGCCCGGGTATCGCCGGCAGTCACTTTCTCGAGGTTCCAAGGACCCTCGGCTCTCCGGGCGGGATCAACTCGGTCACCCGCCGCCAGGTCGACCTCCGGGGCTCTTCGAATATGGGACCCGCCATCAGCAAGGTCTCGCAGGATCCGGCAGTTCCCGGCAGCGGTCGGCCGGTCACCGTGACGGCCCGCGTCAGGGATCCTGATGGCGTCAACGAGGTAGAGATCCGCTACCGCACGAATACGGTCTCGGGCTCTTTTTCCCGCGTGGTCATGCGGGAGGGAGACAAGCCCGGCGAGTATTCCGGCACCATCCCCGCGCAAGCCAACGGCACCCGGGTGATCTACTTCATCGAGGCGGAGGATTCCGCCGGCCGGGCCGAGCGCTATCCGAGGGATATACTCGGGCGCTCCCATCCCCCGGTGGTGAACCCCGCCACCGCCTCGGCCACCGAAGAGCTCTACAACATCTATCGCCACGACACCCGCAATCCGTCGACGAACCATCACAACTATCGATTCGTGATGCACGAGGAGCATGAGAACGAGCTGCGCAGCCGGCGCGTGCTGTCGAACAAGATGCTCGATGGCTCGTTCATCTTCGGTGGTGATGACATCTACTATGGTTCCCGTATTCGTTTCGCGGGCAGCCCCTGGCTGAGGCCCGGCGGCGGCGGCTTCGACAAGAGCTTTTCCGTCAAGATACCCAAGGACGAACCCCTGCACGGCCGCAAGACGGCCTTCAATCTCGAGGATCACTCCACCGACGGGAAGGAGCGCCTGGCGCACTACCTGATGCGCCGCAACGCCGGCTCCACCCGGCTGCCTTACTTCGACTTCCAGTCGCTGGTTCGCTTCCAGCTCAACGACGTTCGCACCGGCACCTACGAAGCACTCGACAAGCCCAACCGCCAGTACATGAATTTCTGGTTTCCCGAGAGCGATGGCCCCTCGGGCGCTCACTACGAGATGGATGACCGCTTCAGCTTCAACGACAGCGGCGCTCGTACCGGCAATGCCGAGGGCCGGGTGCTCTTCCCTCCCTATGGCGGCACAGGGGGCGGCAACAATAAGGAGAACTATCGCTGGTATTTCGCCCTCAGGAATCGGAAAACGGAGGACGACTTCACCCCGCTCATCGCTTTATGCCGCCTGCTGGATTCCCGTGTAACCTCGAACTCGGCCTTCGATAACGCCGTATTTTCGACCCTGGACGTGGAGGAGTTCCTGCGTGTCCTGGCGATCGAGACGAATATCGATCATTGGGACACCTGGGGCGGGCGCCGTGGAAAGAACTGCTATTTTTACAGGGCGCCTTCCGATGGCCTCTGGCGCCTGGTCCCCTGGGACCTGGAGCTGACCTTCGGCAACGCCGGGGGAGGGGAGTTTTCCACGATTCCATCGACCCCGACGGGCACCATTCCCAACCACTTCAGCGAGGTCACCCGCATGCTGAACCGCCCCCGCCTGAAGAGAATGTACTACGGCATTCTCAAGGGGATGATCGACAACTTCTTCTACACCGGCGGCAATTCTCCGTTGAGCGCCTATATCTCGCAGATCTCAGGCGCGGGTGTCGGCAGCACCGGCAGCGTCTCGAATTTCGTCAACAGCCGCAACGGCTATCTCCGCAGCCGGGTCAACGCCGCCTGCTATCCCGCTGTGCGCCTGCGGATCACCACCAACAGCGGCAGGGACATCACCCATGAGGGCGCCCAGCCTTTCATCGATCTCGATGGGGAGTCGCCGGCTGATGTTTTCACGCTCGCGGTGTCGCGTAACGGCGACTTCATCGAAGATGTCGATTTCCGGTTCTCGAACAGCGATCTCCGCGACTGGAGCATCGACGATATCCCGCTGGTGGCGGGGGCCAACGAGATCGAGATCCTGGGCTTCAGCGACAGTGGAGAGGTGGTCGACAGCGACACGATCACGGTCACCAGCACCGCCGGGTGGGATCGTCCCATCATTTCCGGAGCGGAGCCCAACCCCATCGGGCTCGGGGAGGTCCTGACCGTCACGGGCAGCGAGTTTCATGAGGACCTCGTCGTGGTCTTCCGGATCGATAACGACGAGCTGGAGGCTTCTGTGAACTTCAACCGGAACAATCCCGGCAGGTTTACGGTGGTCATTCCGGGGAACATCGATCCCGGCCTCGCGACGGTCGAGGCGCGCAATATCGATGGGCAGGTCTCCAACCAGTGGTCGGTGGCGATCCTGCCTCCGGCTCCCCAGTTCATCCGGGGTGACTCGAACCTCGATGGGGTCGTCAATATCAGCGATGGGGTCAGGATCGTCCGGCATCTCTTTGCGGGAGTGCCGATCGGCTGCCAGGATGCCCTCGATGCGAATGACGATGGGCGCCTCAACGTGACCGATGCCATCAGGGTCCTCGACTTCCTCTACCGCGGCGGGCGCGCTCCCTCGGCTCCCTATCCGGCACAGGGCAGAGATGCCTCGGATAACGACGAGCTTGGCTGCGAAGGCGGTCTGTAGGTTTTCGCCACCATCACCCGTTCAGTGCTCTCAACTTCCGAATATCCTCCCGGGCCTCGAATACTTGATGCGGCCGGAGCGGATAGAGAGAATAGGGGAACCGGTACGCTCCTGATGGGCGCTGTGCCGCCAGAGAGAAGTAGTGAGTCCGCGGGAGAGTTCCCGCGGAGAAGCTGAAGAGAAGAGAACCCAGGGGAGCAGCCTTCGGTGAAGAGTGAAAGCCCCGTGCGAGGACCCGCGCTGGTCCATCGCAGGGGAACCTTACGAGGCCAGCTCGTCGCTTTTGAGGGAAAGCGGCTGAGCATCGGGCGCGACCAGGGCGGCGATGTCGGGGTGAACAGCCCCGTCGTGGCCAGCCGGCACGCTCTCAGCGTCTTCGACGAGGAGGGAGGCAGGGGCTGGCTGCTGAGAGACCTGGACTCGAAGAACGGAACCTATCTCAACGGCAAGAAGGTGCGTGAGCACAAGCTCGAGGATGGCGACGTGATCCGTATCTGCGGCAACGGCGCGGAGTTCGTTTTCGCGGCCACCGGCTCGATCGAATACATGGATGATTCCACCGTCTGTTTCGATCCGGTCGAATTCACCGAGCCGGCGCAGCCGGCCGAGGATGTTTGCAGGCTTCTGGGCCGCGAGCTCGAGCGCTCATCGAGAAAATCGCGACGGGCGATCCTTCTCAGCGCCGCCGCGGTGTGCGTCGCGCTGCTCCTGGGAGGCTGGTATCTCGCTGCCGGCCCGGTTCGAATGGCCGGCTCCCTGGCCGGCCGGCCCGCTCTCGAGCTGGAGCTCGGCCCGATCTACTCCAGCCTGTTCCACTCCTACCGGGAGAACGGTATCGGGCAGGTCAGAGTCAGGAATACGACCTCGAAGGCCCTCAGCGCGGCCTCCCTGGATTTTACCCTCGAGGGCGAAGGGGAGGGTCTTCTCGTGGAGAGGCTGAGGTTCGAGCTTCCACGGCTGGCGCCGGGAGAGACCTGGGTGAAGAGGCTCAACCCGCTGCTGTCGCGGAGGATCGTGACGGAGAGATCCCTGGAGGTGACCGCCGCCGTTCGCCTGGTGGTCCGGGACGAGATCCTGGCCACAGCGAACCGGGCCATCACGATCTATGACTATCACGTCTTCAATTGGAAGGATCCGCGCAAGGTGGCCGTATTCGTCGATTCGAACGATTCCGCGGTGAAGGCCTTCGTCGATTCGGCCTGGGAGCATCGCCCGGAGGTCTCGAGGCACGAGTTTCCCCCGAGCAGCATGGTCACCGCGGCTACCCTTTTCAGCGCCCTGAATGGGCATAAGATCGGCTACAAGCCCGATGCGCGCACGCCGGTTTCGGTTTCCAACGGGGCGGATACCAGTGACCGCGTCAATTTTCCCGGCGAGACCCTGCTGCGGCGCTCCGGGGACTGCGACGACATCGTCGTGCTCTGCTGTTCCCTGCTCGAGGCGGTGGACATCCCGACCGCGGTCGTTGTAGATCAGAAGCACGTCATCATGATGTTTGACAGCGGCCTGTGTTCGATACCCGTTGGTCACGGGAACGCTCCGGGAGAGCCCGGCAGCCTCTTCTCCGAAGAATCCTGGGTGGCGTATGACGGCAGGCTCTGGATCCCGGTGGAGGCGACCGAGCTCGTTCGCTCGGCCGGCGGGTTCGCCGCGGCCTGGGCCGCCGCCTGGCATTACAAGAAACGGATCGAGTCGGGAGAGATGCAGGTAGTGGAAATTCGCGATGGCTGGAAGAGCTACAAGCCCCTGCACCCGCCCCCGACGGCTGATGTGCTGGCGAGGATCAGGGATGGAGCTCTCTGGCGGCAGGAGGGTCTCGCCGCCGAGGCGGCCGCCTCTGTCCGGAAAGTGAAGGAATACGCCAGCAAAAATCTCGAGGTCGCGATAGAGGAGTTGAAGAAGAGCTGCGATGGCCTGGACCTTGCCCAGAGAAGCTCCCTGCTCTATACCCAGGCGGGTTTCTACAGGGAGGCGGTCGAGCTCCTGCGAGAGGCCATCTTCGGCGGCCGGGTCCCCTCGACTCCCGCGGAGGTTCGTTCCTGGAAGGGCGAGGTGACTTTTGACCTCGCGATCCTGCTTACGGACCTTGCCCAGGCGGTTACGCTGTCCTCGTCCACCTCCGCCGAGCTGGAGTACGCGGTGGAGTACTACAGGCTGGCGCTTGGCGGATTGCCGGATGCGTTGCCTGAAAAATCCGAATGCATGTTGTGCCTCGGGCTGGTCTACAAGATGCGGGGAGACCTGCGGGCCTACAGGAAATGGACCGGCCAGGCGATCGAGCGCCAGCCCCGCCTGCGCAAGAAGCTTGACCGTCTCGAGCAGGGTGACGGCCGGGTCGCCGCCAGCTCCCCCGGCCGGATCCTCCTGGACTACCTGCGCTCACGGATGGGCGCGGTCCGCCTCTGACGCCGGGCGGCTTCGTCCGAGGCGCAGGCGGCCTCTCAGGTCGGGATCCCGGGGCAGGGGAAGCCGGAGCAGAACTCGCTGACCTGCTGGCGGATGGCCTCGAGCCTGGCGGGATCCTCGTGGGCTTCGAAAGACTGCTCGATCCATTCGGCAACCTGCCTCATGTGCTCCTCGTTCATGCCGCGGGAGGTTACCGCGGCGGAGCCCAGGCGGATTCCGCTCGGATCGAAGGGCTTGCGCGGATCGAAGGGGATTGCGTTGCTGTTGGTCTCGAGACCGGCGAGGTGCATGGCCGAGGAGCCCTGCTTGCCGCTGAGTCCCTTGGCCGTGGCATCAAAGAGGATCAGGTGATTGTCGGTTCCCCCGGTCACCAGGCTGAAACCTTTCTCGAGCAGGGCATCGGCCAGGGCCCGGGCGTTCGCGACGATTCGCCGGGCGTAGTCCTTGAAATCCTCTGTAGAGGCTTCCTTCAGGGCTACGGCGATGGCCGCGGTCGTGTGGTTGTGCGGTCCGCCCTGGAGTCCGGGGAAGATGGCCCGGTCGAGGTCACGCGCGAATTCTTCCTTGCTGAGGATCATGCCGCCGCGCGGGCCGCGCAGTGTCTTGTGCGTGGTCGTGGTGACGATGGAGGCGTGGGGGAACGGATGCGGATGGACTCCTCCCACCACGAGCCCGGCGAAGTGGGCGATGTCCGCCACCAGCACCGCGTCTACCTCGGCGGCTATCGAGGCGAAGGCCTCGAAATCCCAGGTCCTGGGATAGGCGGAGGCTCCTGTCCAGATCAGGCGCGGGCGGTGTTCGAGAGCCATCTCGCGCACCTGGTCAAGATCGATGAGGTGGGTTTCGGGATGCAATTCGTACTGCACGGACTTGTACTGGATTCCCGAGAAGTTGACCTTCCAGCCATGGGTCAGGTGGCCGCCGAAGGGCAGGCTCATGCCCATGATGCTGTCCCCGGGCTTGCACAGCGCCAGGTAGACGGCCTGGTTTGCCGGCGAGCCTGAGTAGGGCTGGACATTGGCATGCTCGGCGCCGAAGAGTGTTTTAGCTCTCTCGATGGCGAGGCTCTCGACCTGGTCGACGTAGTCCTGGCCTTCGTAGTAGCGCTTGCCGGCGTAGCCCTCGGAGTATTTATTGGTCAAGACGGTTCCGGTGGCCTGCATGACCGCGGAGGAGGCGTAGTTTTCGGACGCGATCAGCCGGATGGAGTGCAGCTGGCGTTGTTCTTCCTTCCGGATGAGCGCCTCGATATCCGGATCCGTCGTTTCTAGGGCTGAAAGATCTGACATGGTTCTCCTGGGCCTGTATGGGAGCTCGCGGAATGCGCGGGATTTGTGCGCACACTTTAGCCTACGGGGCGACTTCCGTCGAGTAGGAGCGTGGAGTGCTTTTCGCCTTGGCGGTACAATACCTTCCACGATAATTCCGTGTAAGGGACAGTGAGAACCTATGACCGATCTGGACGGGCCATCGTCGGAGGAACATCCGCGGCCTTCCCATATTCCCGATATCGAGTACGAGGATGAGCCTCCGGGTTCCTACCTCGGTGAGTTTCGTATCGGCTGGTGGAAGATAGCCTGGTCCGTCGTCAATGTCGTGCTGGTCGCGGCGATCGGAGCCAGCGGCGAGACGGGGGGGACGCTGGAGGGAGCGACCCCGCTCTCGGTCGCCTGGGCCCTGCTCCCGGCCTCCTGCATCCTCTCGCTCTGCGTTACCCTCTGGCTGTCGATCGTCAGCCGCCTGGAGGGAGGCAAGCTTCCCGTGGTGGCCTGCTTCGTGCTGGATGCCGTTTCCCTGGTCCTGCGTTTTTGTCTTTGAGGAGAGGTCTCGTGAGGTTTTTTCGCTCCGCAGTGACCGCCTTGCTGTTGGCATGCTTCTGTTCTTCCTGCGGGGAGGCAGGATCGCGCCCCTACGAGGTGGTCAACGTCGTCGATGGCGGGCGTCTTCGCGTGATGGTTTCCTATCGAGGTGAGCCGCTTCCCGAGCGCCGGCGCCTCGAGGTGAACGTGAACGTTGAGCATTGCAGGGGGAAGGTGCTCAGCGAGGAGCTGGTTGTGGATCCCGCCACCAGGGGAATCCGGGATGTCGTCGTGCGTCTCGAGGAAATCGAGAGGGGAAAGGCCGCCGTGGACGCCCTGGTGATTACCAACAGGGACTGCGCGTTCCACCCGCACGTGAGCGCGGCGATGACCGGCTCGCTGCTGAAGACCTCCAACGAAGATCCCCTGACCCACTCGACCCACCCCTATTACGGGGACCGAACGTTTTTCAACTACCAGTTGTCGGGGCCGGGAGACAGCTATCCCGGTCGCAAGCTGCCCGGACCGGGGCTGGTCACGGTAAGGTGCGATGTCCACAATTGGATGCGGGCCTATGTCCTGGTTCACGACAATCCCTACCTGGGCGTGACCGATGCCGACGGGGCCCTGGTGATCGATGGTATTCCCCCCGGCAGCTATCCCTACGTCGCCTGGCATGAGTCGCTCGGGGAAGCCCGCGGTACGGTCGAGATCCCGGCGCGCGGCGAGTCCGGGCTTCGCCTCTACCTGGGTCCGGAAAAATGAGGGCCCGCGAAGCCTTACATCACGATTCCAACCGTCAATGGCCGTCCCGGGCCGGATTTTCCAGCGGAGCGCTCTGCGCGGCGCTCTTTTTTCTCGGCGCCTGTGAGGACGGCCGCCGGGAGGAGCCGGCAGGTGGCGGGACGCTGACCTGGCGGAACTTCAGCCTGGAGCGCCTGGACAAGCTGGGCTACGACAGGGCGATGGCCAGGATCCCCGGCGGGAATCCGTGGACCGCCCCGAAGGCGGAGCTTGGCCGCCACCTCTTCTTCGACCGCCGCCTGTCGAAGGACCGGACCCTGTCGTGTTCGAGCTGCCACGATCCCGGCAGGGGCTGGGCCGACAGGACGCCCTTTTCTTCCGGCCTCAACGGCCAGCGTGGCAGACGCAACGCCCCCGCGGTGGTGAACCGCATCTTCAGCAGGGAGCAATTCTGGGACGGCCGAGCGGGGAGCCTGGAGGAGCAGGCCGCGATCCCGATGGCCTCCCCCCGGGAGCTGGGCGAGAGCCACGGGGCGATCGTGGAGAAGATCGCAGGGGTTCCGGGCTACCGGAAGCTCTTCGCTGAGGCCTACGGAGATGAGAAGGTGGACCTCACCCGGATCACGGGGGCCATCGCGAGCTTCGAGCGGACGATTCTGGTCTACGATACGCCCTGGCACCGCTACGAGGCGGGAGACCGCGGCGCGCTGAACGAATCAGCCCGCAGGGGCCTGGAGATCTTCAAGGACAATAATCGGGGGAGGTGTTCGGTCTGTCATTCGGGCCCCAATTTCACCGACGAGAAGTATCACAATACCGGTGTCGGCACCGGTCCGGGAGGCAGGGACGATCCCGGACGTTTCGAGGTGAGCGGGGCTGAAAAGGACCGCGGCCGTTTCAAGACCCCGGGCCTGATGAACGTCGCCCTCACCGCGCCCTATATGCACGACGGCAGTCTCCAGAGCCTCGAGGAGGTCGCCGAATTTTACAATCGCGGCGGAGCCCGGAAACCGTCCTGGCCGCTGGATGCTGAGCTGAAGAAGCTCAAGCTCAACTCCCGGGAGCTCAAAGACCTCGTCGCCTTTCTCGAGGCGCTTACGGGCAAAACGACGCGGGTCGATATTCCCGAGCCACTCGAGTGAGAGGTTTTACGCCCCGGGGTCTTCGATCTCCAGCGGGACCTCGGGGTAGCGCTCCTCGGTCTCGGACCAGTCAAAGGCCTTGAGGTCGGTGACCTTGCCGTCGATTACCGAGTAGATCAGGTAGACGACGCCGGGGTACGTAGGCTCTCCTCCGAAGGCCGCCGCGGCCTTGCTGTCGGTCTCCGAGAAATAGGACTTCTCCTCGGGGTGGGAGTGGTAGATGGCTGCCAGGGGCATTCCCTCGGCTTCTTTTTTCTCGATGAGCCGCTCTTTTTCCAGGGGGTCCATGTTATAGGCTTTGCGGGCATCGCGCCTGTAGGTCTCGGGGGTTTCCGCAAGGAGCTGGTTCTGGAGGGTGGGCATGGGCACCACCTCCGTGCCTTCCGGGCCGCTGAAGAGCAATCCGCAGCACTCTTCAGGGTGCTCGGCCTCCGCCGAGGCGCTCATTTCATCGTGGGCTTTTCGCGAGATGCGCAAGGTGAACCGCTCCCTGTGGGGGTTGTCAATGGCCGGAGTATACATTGAAAGCACCCCGGGCTTCGGATGAAAGATTACGGACCCCTGCGGGGCGTCGAGCGTCTCCCGCCGCCGTGGTTCTTTCCTGCCGCCGCCATGATGGAACATGTTATACTAGCGGCTTGGCTTCAGCTTAAAGGGATGCAAAGCCCCTTCTCCGCCGGGGGAAGGTCGAGCAAACAACTTACGGTAAATTCATGGCGAATAAGGAAAATGAGCCCGCCCGGGGCGGCGAACCGGAACTCGAGAGCCTGGAAGTGCCCGGCCTGCTCTCCCGCCCGAGGCGCAACAGGAAATCCGAGGCTGTGCGCAGCCTGGTGCGGGAGACGCACCTGAGGCGGGACCATCTCATCTGGCCGCTCTTCGTCGTCGATGGCTCCTCGCAGAAAATCCCGATCGACTCGATGCCCGATTGCTTCCGATACAGTCCCGATGTGCTTGTGGACGAGGCGAAGGAAGCCTTCAAGAGGGGGATCCCCGCCGTCGCGCTATTTCCCGCCCTTGACGATTCGCTGAAGGACAAGGTGGGGACGGAGTCAACCAACCCCGATGGGCTGCTCCAGCGTACGGTCCGGGCGTTGAAGGACGCCCTGCCCGAGCTTGCCGTCATCACGGATGTCGCCCTCGATCCCTACTCCAGCGATGGCCACGATGGCATTGTTCACGATGGGGAGATACTCAATGATGAGACCCTCGAGGTGCTTGCGGCCATGTCGGTCTCCCAGGCCGAAGCCGGGGCTGATTTTGTCGCTCCTTCCGACATGATGGATGGAAGGGTCGGCCGGATCCGCGAGGCTCTCGATGATTGCGGCTTCAGCAACGTCAGCATCCTGAGCTATTCCGCGAAATACGCCTCGGCCTTCTATGGTCCCTTCCGAGACGCGCTCGATTCAAAGCCGCGCTCCGGCGACAAGAAGACCTACCAGATGGATCCGGCCAATTGCGAAGAGGCTGTTCGCGAGGTATTTCTCGACGAGGAGGAGGGCGCCGATATCGTCATGGTCAAGCCCGCGCTGGCCTATCTCGATGTCATTGCCAGGGTCAAGGCCGAGACCATGCTCCCTGTCGCCGCCTACAACGTCAGTGGCGAATACGCCATGCTGAAGGCCGCCGCCCGCCTTGGCTGGCTGGACGAGGAGTCCGCGGTGATGGAGACCCTCGTGGCAATCAGGAGGGCCGGCGCCGACATGATCCTGAGCTATTTCGCCCGGGACGTGGCCGAGAGGTTGTGAAGCCGGTCCCGTGAAGCTAGACAAGCGAGGCACACTTGCGATCCTTGCCAATGTCTGCATCTGGGGATCGACGCCCGTCCTGCTGAAGGAGCTCACCGGCTATCTTCCCGGCGATCCCTGGACGGCGAACGGGATCCGCTATCCGATAGCCGCCGTGCTCCTGTGGCCGGCATTGTTCCTGGCCCTGCGCCGCGGCGAGCTCGGGCGACGGGTGCTTCTGCGGGCGCTGGTTCCGGCCGCGTTCGCCTTTGTCGGGCAGATCCTCTGGGCCGCCGCGCCTTATTACATCCAGGCCAACACTATCGGGTTTTTCATCAAGGCCTCGACGATCTGGGCGGTGGCGGGGGCCATGATCCTCTTTCCGGGTGAACGGGCCCTGCTCAGGAGCAGGCGCTTCGGTATCGGCCTGCTGCTCGCCTTCGGGGGGCTGCTGGGGCTGGCCGTTTCCAGCGGCGCCTTCAGCCACGAGGTGAGCGGCAAGGGCGTCCTGATCATCCTGGCCTGTGGCCTGTTCTTCGGTCTCTACGGCGTGAGTGTGCGCTATTTCATGGAAGAGGTCAGGCCGATGATCGCCTTCGGAATCGTCGCCCAGTACGTGTCGATCGGTACCATTATCCTTATGGGGATCTTTGGCTCTGAGGGATCCATCGAGAAGCTGTCCGAGGACTCTCATTGGGGCTGGGTCCTGGTCATCTCCACAGCCATTCTCGGGGTCTGCGTTTCCCACATTTTCTTCTATGTCGCCCTCCTGCGGCTGGGGGCCTCGATCACCTCCTCCTTCCAGATGCTCAGTCCCTTCCTCACCTACCTGGTCGCCAGCTTCTACCTTGGCGAGAGAATGCAGGGCGGCGCCTGGGCGTGGGCGGCGGGTGTAGCCCTGGTTGCCGGGGGGTTCTTCCTGCTGTGGGCGCAGGAGAAGATCGAGCCGCATTCTCCGGACCGGCGGACCGCGGCCGGGGAGCGCCGGTGACGCGGAAGTTTCCAATTTGTACTAAGTCGCGTGCCGTCTCGAAACTTGTCCTCTCTACGCCCACGGGATGTTATTATGAGTGGTTTCGGTTTGAGGCGGATACGGAAAAGGTAGAGGGAAAGATATTCGAGGGATAGCTAGGATGAAACT
>JAKUSY010000309.1 GCA_022451445.1 Planctomycetota bacterium | reverse complement strand
ATCGAGGGTGAGGGGCGTTGCTCGATCACAGACATCATGGTCGTCACAGGCATCACCGATACCGTCCTCGTCGGAGTCTCGCTGGTTGGGGTTCTGGTCATTGACGCAATTGTCATCAGCATCGGGGACCCCGTCGTTGTCCTGGTCCTCCGGGGCAGGGGGCAGCGGCGAGCTGACGTTCAGCTGGTAGGCGCCGGCGTTGGCGCCGTAGCCGTGAACGAGGACGTAATAGGTCACGTCCACCTGGGAATCCCAGCTCGAGCTCGACTGGAGGCCGCAGGAGGCAGCGTTGTTCGTAGTGCAGGCCAGGTTTCCGCAATCGCCGCTGAAAATACTTATGCGGGTATCGTAGGTGCTGCCGCAGAGGGCGGCTGTCATGCGCTCCCCATTGCCTTCCACCGTGTACCAGACGCCGGGCGCGTTGCTCGCGCCGCAGGTGGCGCTCTCGCCATCCGGGGTGGCGGAGCCGGTGTTGCCTGTGATATTGCCAGTGCCGAGGTTCACCCGTCCGAAGCCGGCAGTTCGCTCTTCGAGGACCAGCTCCTCGGCATCGTTGCAGGTATCGTTGTCGGGCGCCGCCGGGGCTTCACCCTCATCGATCGACAAGGTGTATTGTCCACAGGAATTAGCGCCTGATCTTTCGAAGATGCAGAAGTAGTAGGTTCCCGCGGGCAGGGTCCCGGACAGGCAGGAGTTCTGCGGGTTGATACCCAACGCAGCCCAGGATCCACAGTTCGTGTTGCTGGCCATTCCCCCGCAGCCGGCGCTCATTAATTCCATGAAGGTGTCGCAGGTACTGCTTGTAGTGATGGTCACCATCCCGGCAGCCGGTTTGACGTACCGGACGATCTCGTAGCGCCGACCGTTTCCAAGCGTGCAGTCGCTTGTATTAATCGTGCCGGTGTAGGGCTGGCCGTCGCTTACGTCGCCTCTGCGGCAATTGACGCAATCCTGTGCCGCCAGCGGCAGGTCTACCAGGCAGAGACAGAGAACCAGGAGGACCGCCAGTCCCCACGAACAAACACCACTCATCCGTTGAGCGTTCTTCATACCGCAACTCCATAAACAGGTTTAAAGAAAATTGACCCAATTCTCCGGGAACACGAGAGGCCCCGGAGCAGACCTTATATTAGAAAAGACCAGCCCGTTTCAGTAAAACAAAATGTAGCGACAAATCGGGCCGCCGCGGGGCGGGCCGCGGGCGGTTTCTCGCGCTCAACCATCAGCCGCAGGAGCTGTAGCTCTCGCAGCCTAAGGCATCCTCCGGTTCGGCCGGGTCCGGGCCGCAGGGGCTCGCGGATGTGCCGGGCTCTACAGGAGCGGCCCCGCCGAGGAAGAGGAAGTTCAGGAGATAGATTCCATCGGTGAGCTGGACCGACCCGTTGTTGTCGGCATCGGCTGAGTCGAAGCAGGCAGGCGCCGCTCCGCCGATGAAGAGGAAGTTCAGGATGAAGATTCCATCGGTGAGCTGCACCGACCCGTTGTCGTCGGGATCGCCGCGGTTGAAGACGGGGCCTTTTACGACCTGGCAGCCCGCATCCGCTTCGCAGTCGGGGTCGTCGCAGTCGGCGAGGCCATCGTCGTCATCGTCTTCCCCGTTGTCGCAGAGCTCCACCGCCGGCGGAGGTCCGACCGCCGGGCCGCCATCGGCGCTGATCGTCACGTCGTCGATCGCCCACCAGCCCGCTGACTGGTTGGGATTGTCGAAGTGGAAGGCGAAGACCACGTCCGGCTGCGCTGCGGCCGCCGCCACGGGAAGGATGTAGTCGCCGTGGGCGACCTCTGCGTTTCCATCAGCTCTCAGGAAGTCGGCCTCGGTGCTGTAGGAGAAGACGGGCTCTTCTTCGAAGGTCTCGCCTCCATCGAGGCTGAGGAGGATCTCGGCGATCGCGCTCGTCATGAGGATCGATGAGCGAACGTGAAGGTAGACGGCCGTTCTCTCCGAGAGGTCGAGGGGCGGGGTCATGAGGGTCTCGTTGCCGGCCCGGTTGATGCAGTCGAGGCCGAGCTCCGGATCGTTGCCGCAGGAGACGTTGGCGAACTCCCTGTCGAAGTAGTGCAGGCGGCGTCCGTCAGCCTCATCGGGGAACAGGCCGCCGTTGTGGTTGAGAAGGGAGATGGGGGAGCTGTCCACGCCGCTCCAGGGGGCCAGGTTGTCAACGGACTAGATATCCCAGTCATCGGGTATTCCGCCGTTGAAATCAGTTTCCAGGAGCAGGTGCTCTCCGCCGCTGGAGGGAACGGAGTCAACCTGGACGTTGTCGATCGAAACCCACCAGTCCCAGCTGGGCTCGAAATGGCGGATGCGGAATTTCACGTTGTCCTCGTTGGCGGCCGTCTCGGAGATGTCGAGGTGGAGGCGCCCGTAGAAGCCATCGGAGTTGCCCTCCCGGGGCCCTCCCGGCTCATCCTTGGAGAGTTCGACCTGCGGGAGGGGATCGGCCCCTCCTCTCGCGGCGCCGACACGTCGGAAGACGTTCGCCCAGTTGTCGCCGCCATCGCTGGAGACGTCGATGTCGACGACGCACGTGCCGTTGTTGTTGAGGACGATCGAGGCGTCGAGATGCAGCCAGACCTCGGCCATGTCCGCGCAGCTGAAGCCGGGGCTCACGATGTCGAAGGAGCCGCCGGAGCCGGGCGAGAAGTCCGCGCCGCCGAAGTCGTTGTCGGAGATGAGGAATTTCCCCTGCGAGGGTTGGCCGTTCTCGGTCGGCGTATTACCGCGTCCTCCCGGGTTCTCGACGCTGAATTGCGAGCCGTCTTCGGGAGCTCCGCCGGAGAGGATCAGCTCCCAGCCGGCGCCGGTGAGGCTGGCGTCATCGGCGTAGCATTCAAAGTCATCGTAGAAGGCGATCCCCTCGCCGGTGGCGACGACGCTGCAGGAAAGCGGCAGGCCCGGGCATTGGGCGGCGTTGCCGCCGTTGAGCTCGAGGGTGTATTCGTAGACCCCGGGCCTGGTGATCCTGTCGGTATAGGTGTCCCCATCGAGGGCGACCGAGGTCCTGGGAATGCCGTTTCGCCGGATCCTCCAGGAGCGGCCTTCCACGTTGACTCCATTGAGCCAGGAGAGCGTCACCTCCCCGGTGGCGATGTCGTAGCAGCAGCTCAGGTCGGCCGGGCAGCGGCGCGGCTCGACAGGCGAGGTCTCGCACTCGGTTCTCAGCTCGTCGCCGGCGTAGCTCCGGATCGAATAGGTGACGGCCCCCCCGGCCGGGGGGCTCTCATCGGTATAGGTCTCGACATCCGCCGCGAGGTCTCCCGCGATGACGTCCCCGTTGGCGAGGAGCTCATGGCGGGTGTCGCCGTCGAGACCGTTCCAGTGCATCGTTACCGAGGCCGCGTTGGGGTCGAAGCCCTCGGTGCGGAAGTTCCGGTTGGCGCAATTGAGCGAGTCGAGCCCCTCTCCTGTCCCGGTGATATGCACGTCATCGATAGCCCACCAGTACTGGTTGCCGCCGGACTGGTAGTGCCAGGCGAAGACGACCTTGCTCTCAAAGCTGGCGGTGGGAACGGAGATGACCCTCTCGGCGTAGAACGGGTCCTCCCCGGGATCGAAGCCGGCTCCAAGGTTGTAGGAGAAAAGCGGGACCGGCTCGAAGCTCGCGCCGCCATCGATGCTGAAGAGCACCTCCTGTACGGCTCCATCGGTCGCCCAGATCTCGTCCTTGTAGTGGAGGTAGACCTCCTCGGCCTCCGAGCAGTCGATCACCGGCGTCATCAGGTACTCGTCCTCGATGGGATCGGGATCGGCATCGGAGTCGAGGATCGCGAAGGGCGGCTCGAGGCGGTGGACACCGTGTCCATCCTGGTAGGGGAAGACTCCTCCATTTTCGATGACGCTCCTGGAGCCTTTGTCCGTGGTGTGCCAGGTCTCGGTGCCTTCGTTCGGCACCTCGGCGAGGCTCATGATCTCCCAGTCGGCGGGGATGCCCGCCGCGAAGTCCTGCAGGCCCAGGAGGAAGACCTCGCCGCCCTGGGGGCCGGCGACATCGTCGATGAGCACGTTGTCGATGGCGATCCACCAGTCCCAATGGGGTTCGAAATGACGCCAGCGGATGATGACCTCCGCCTGTCCCGACGCGATGTCGGTTATGTCGAGGTGGATCCTGCCGAAATAGCCGTCAGAGTTCTCCGTGCTGGCGAAGGGTTCCGCCTCGATGCGCGCGGGCGCTACGCGGCGAAACACGTTCTGCCAGGTCTCTCCGCCATTGACGGAGACGTCGACGTCAAAAACGCACTTGCCGTTGTTGTTGAGTATCGCGGCGCAGTCGAAGTGGAGCCAGACGCTCTCCTTCGCATCGAAGAGGTCTATCTCGGGGCTCCAGATGTCGTGCGACATCCCGCTGCCGGTCTCGTCCGATGAGGCATCGCCCTGGTCGGAGTCGGAGATCAGGAAATTTCCCGCGCCGGGGGCGCCATCTTCCCCTGGAGGATTGGCGCGTCCCCCGGGATTCAGTATCGTCCAGAAGGTGGAGATCTCGAGCGGGTTCGCCACCTCGACCCCCCGCCCGCCCTCGTAGTGGCGGTCGATGTCATGGAAGTACATCGCGAAATCGTCTGCGAAGC
>JAKUSY010000308.1 GCA_022451445.1 Planctomycetota bacterium | reverse complement strand
GAACGTACACCTCCCAGCAGCCCTTCACAAAGCGTTCAGTCTTCAGGGGTGAGACGTCATGCCAGAAGTCGTAGAAGGGGAAGGCCACTTCGAGTTCAAAGATGTCTCCTGCGCGTCCATCGCTGTAGGAACGGTCGCCCACGAGGTCGATGGTCATATGGTTGCCGAAGACGATCAGTCCGCTGTGGGGCATCGCGTACTGCTCGAACTCGTGGATGGTCGCCTCCATCGCGGCCTCGGCGTACTTCGGGTCGCCGGTCGCCTGGCTGAGGGCCGCCAGGGTGCGCAGCAGGTTCTGGGTGCGGTCGAACTGCGTCTGCACGATCGGCCACGGCGCGCCGCCGAGAGCCGGGGGCATCGAGGCGATCGAGGCGGGCGACCTGAGGCGCTCGCGGTGCAGATAGCGCGTGAACATCGGGGTCTTCGTCGGCCCGTAGACGTCACGGCCGTGGGCTATGACGGTATCGCCGAAGCGGCCGGCAGCGGCCAGGAACTCGTCGGCCGCGATCTCATCCCTGGTGAGAATCTTTTTTCCGACCCAGT
This sequence comes from Planctomycetota bacterium, assembly GCA_022451445.1. Taxonomy (GTDB): domain Bacteria; phylum Planctomycetota; class UBA8108; order UBA8108; family UBA8108; genus UBA8108. Next base: position 4,026 of record JAKUSY010000308.1, on the reverse strand, counting down.
TCGCGCGGACGCGCCGCCTGGCCGCGCTGCGGTCGATGTGGGTGGCGGCTCGCTCGGCCTGCGACATGGAGCCGGGGGCGATGAAGGTGACCTTGTGGCTGGGACTCGAAAATTTGGGCTGCGTGAGTTGCGCCTGGTCGGTGATCAGGCGGATGCCGGCGAGCACCGCGTCTTCTTCGGCGTCGTCTGGGCATGAGATCCGCAAACGGTAGACGTCCGCTGTCCGCTTCTCCCTGATGCCGAATTCGGCGACCGGCAACACGTCCCAGAAGAAGGACTGCTTGCCGTTGCCGCGCGAGGGATGGCGGACGATTTGTTTGCTGCCGTTGACCTCGATCGTCATCGATCGAATCGGTCCGTGCTTGGTGACCCACTGGAAGGCGAGCTTGTGCGCAGGGTCGGGCGGGACCTCGATGGTGAACTCGAGCGGTTTGCCGCGGTCGGTGTAGAAAATATAGAACCCGTTGAAGAGCGCGACGTCCCTGTCGTAGCGCGTGAAGTGGATCCACGCATGGGGGGTGGCCGTGGTGTCGACGAGTTCCTGCTCAGGCGACGGGACGGCCAGGCAGGAGGAAAGAACTGCTAAGGCGAATAAAGGCAGCAGCTGCCGCATTACCTGGCTGGATCTTTCGTTGAGGGAAAAATGGCTCCCCGGCCTGGACTCGAACCAGGAACCAAGTGGTTAACAGCCACCTACTCTACCAATTGAGCTACCGAGGAACGTTTTTCAATAACCGCGGAAAAGAGGAGAATATAGTCGAGGTCCCTGTCGTGTCAAGGAGTTGTGCCGCAAAGACTTTCGTCGCGGCTGGAGAGTGCAGAAATGCTTCATATCCATGTAAAGAAAGACCTTATGCCGGTGGGCGTTCCTGCTTCGAGACGGTCCTTCGGAACTTGTGGGAATACCGGGAGCAAGCGACATTTTCCTACATTGTCGCAATTGCAATTATCTCGATTAATCGAGACTTGTTCCCCATCATGGGTGTTTCAAAAGGGTTGGCACTTTTTTTCCTTTTGTTTTAGAAGCCTCTGTGAGCCGATCCGTTAACGGTTTTGTATTTTTTTTCCTGCTAAGTGGAGTCGAGGTTCCTGATGAAGAAAATTCTGATTCCCCTGTCCATTTCGCTGCTGCTGGTGGCGCTTGTCGCCTACTTCCTGGCTTCCGGTTCAGGGGTTTCCTACGATGAATACGATGCGGCGGAGACCCTCCTGCCGACTTCGGAAAAAGAAGCCGAAGGAATTGCCGCCAGCGGGAAAGAGGCCGCCGGTAAAGACGCCGCCGAGTCCGCCGAATCCGTTGATTCGGAAAAGGGAGAGGTAGCGCTTCTCAGCGGCCCGCTGTTGCATGGGACGATCATGGATGTCGAGGGCAACCCGATTCCCGGCGCCAGGGTGATGCTCCGGACGACCAGCTCATGGGATGGAATGGAGGATGCCGATCGCTACACGATGTTCCGGCTGCGTGTGCTCGGGAAGGAATCCGTTCCCGTGAGAGGGCCTGCCTCGCACAGGACCGAGACCGACGATTCGGGGAAGTACGCCTTCGCTGTCTCGGGTATTAAGCCGGGTCGCTATGACGTCCTCGCCAGCGCCTCGGGCTTTGCCCCCGGGGACCAGAGATGGAAATGGACCCCTGAATCAGCGGAGCTTGATTTCCAATTGGGCGTCGGAGAAGTCATCAAGGGGATCGTCAGGTCTCCGGCGGGTGTCCCTGTCGAGGGAGCTATCGTTACCGCCAGCAGAGCCTCCAGCAGAGGCTGGGGCGGCAGGGGCTCCGGCGGCGGCAACTCGGTGGATGAGACGCTGACCGATGCGGACGGACTGTTCGCCTTGAACGTATATTCGGGCGAGTTCGACGTCAGGGGGGACGCGGCAGGGTATTCCGCCGGCGATGTCAGCGCGGTCGCCTCCGGATCTGTGGATGTCGAGTTGATGCTGGGTAAGGGCCGGGGCGTCAGCGGGCTGGTGGTGGATGCATCGAGCAACCCCCTGGCCGGAGTCAAACTTTCCCTCTTTGAAAGCAGGGGCGGCTTTGGCGGCCGTGGCGGCAGCAGGGGCGGTCCCCCCCGCGGCATCACGCGCCTGTTCTCCTCGCCCCTGGCGATGTCGGAATCCGGGGCGGATGGGCGTTTCCTCTTCATCGACATGGAGGATGGAAACTTCCGGATCATGGCCGAGAAGAAGGCCTTTGTGACCACGGAGATTAACGGTGAGCTCGAGGAGGAGGCCGATTCTTCCGAGGTGTCCATCAGCATGGAGGCCGGGCATGTTATCGCCGGAGTGGTGAAGACTTCCGATGGAACCCCCATGGCAGGCGCTTTTGTCGTCATCGCCCAGGAGGAGCGTGACAGGTCCGAGGACGGCAGAGGCCGTGGGCGCGGCGATCGCGGCGGCGATCGCGGCAGAGGTGATCGGGATGATGATTTCGACGACGAGCCGAAGGAAAAAACACCTGAAGATCTCGCGCGGGAGGCGCGCAGGGAAGAGGAGCGCCAGCGTGAGCCGGTCAGCGTCTACCGCTCTTCCCTGGCGATCGAGACGGGCAAGGATGGAACCTTTGTCGCCGATACGCTCGGTGAAGGCAGCTATACGCTGAGCGTGCAGGGCGAAACTTTCATCCCCCATCGAGTCAGGGATATTGACCTTGTGGAGAAAAACCGCGTGGATCTCGAGATCATCGTGGACTCGGGACTTCAACTCAAAGGGGAGATCGTCTCCTCGCTCGATGAGAAACCCGTTATTGGCGCCAACGTGATCCTGCGCTGGAGAGATGACCGCCGGGTCATTCCGGTAAACGACCAGGGAGAGTTCCAGATCGGGGGCCTGGCCCCTGGGGACATCGGTGAATTACAGATCGATGCCAAGGGCTTCAGCATGTTGCATCTTTCCGACCTGGAGCTGGAGCCGCAGCCCGAGGTCCAGGATCTCAAGGTGCAGCTCGTTCCGACCGGGAAGATCTCGGGCGTCGTGGTCGATGCTTCAGGCGCCCCGATTTCAAGAGCGCGCATACGTGTCTATGACGCGGTCGAGGAGACCGAAAGGGTCGAGGGAGAGGATGAAAATGCCCGGCGGCGCCGGGAAGAGGACCGCCGGAGGCAGGAGCGAAATCGCGGCCGGCGCATGGTTGACACTCGGAGCAACGCAGAGGGCCGCTTTACCCTCAACGAGGTGAATCCCGGTCATCTGCGGCTTCGGGCGGAGCACTCGGCGTTCAAGGATCTGCGCAGCGATGCCTTTGATCTCGCACCTAGCGAACATGCCGATGACCTGACCCTCACTCTCGTGACCGGGGGTCGGCTGATGGTGCTGGTGAGCAACTCAGCCGGTGAGAAGATGCCCGGTGTGCGTGTTGTCACCCGCTTCGATCCGGAGGAAGAGGAGGAGGAAGAGGGAGAAGGCGAACGCGGCAGGCGGGGAGGAAGAGGCGCCCCTGGCGGCAGGGGATGGAGTGAAAGAGAGAGATACGATCTTCGCACGACCAACCGCGAGGGCCTGGCTATTTTCGGCGGCATCGATGGAGGGCGCTACAGGATTTCCATCAACCATGGAGGTCATCAGCCTTTCATCTCGTTCACCGATGTGATCGAGGACACGGACAGTCCGGTCAGCTGCACCCTATTGCCCGAGAACGTTATCACGGGGGTTGTCACGGACCTGCTGGGCGCCCCCATCGAGGGAGCCCGTGTCAGGGCACGCAAGGAAAGGGAGGATGGGGAGCGTGAGGGCTCCGAGGCGCGCAGCGCCAACGATGGCAGCTTCCGGCTCGGCAACTTGGGCATCGGCTCCTACACGGTCCGGGCGGAACGCAGGGGTTACGTGGAACAGTCCATCGAGGATGTCGCGGTAAATTCGAATATCGAGCTTCCCATGGTCTCCCTCGGAGAGATCGTGGGGCAGGTCGTCAGCAGTGAAACCCAGCTGCCTGTCGCTGAATACTATCTTGTCGTAAGGTCCCGGGGGGAAGGAGCGCAAGAGAGAGGTTCAGAAGCCGACGGGGGCGGCCGCGGCGGAGACCGTGGGCGCGGC
>JAKUSY010000307.1 GCA_022451445.1 Planctomycetota bacterium | reverse complement strand
TGAGCTACCGGAATCCAGTAAGACTGAAACCGCGCAGCCTGCGGAGGTCCCCTCCGGCCCCTCCAGGGAGATCACCACCCTGGGAGCCGGCTGCTTCTGGTGCATCGTAGCGTTTCTCGAACAAATCGATGGAATCAGCGATGTGACCTCGGGCTACATGGGTGGAGCCGTGGAAAATCCGACCTATTATCAGATCTGTACCGGCCTGACCGGGCATGCGGAGGTCGTGCAGGTCGCCTTCGATCCGAAAATCATCGATTTTGCCGCGGTCCTCGAACATTTCTGGACGCTCCACGATCCGACCACCCTCAACCGCCAGGGCAACGATGTCGGCACCCAGTACCGCTCGGCCATCTTCTACCACTCCAGCGGGCAGCGACAGATCGCCGAGAAATCCGTAAACGAAAAAAACGAAAAAGGAATCTTCCACAGTCCGATCGTTACGGAGATCACCGAGGTTGAAAAATTCTATCCCGCGGAGAAGTACCACCAGGACTACTACCGCAACAACAAGGCCGCTCCCTACTGCCGCTCCGTCATCACCCCCAAGCTCGAGAAGCTCGACCTCGAAAAGTGAGCTCCCGCCCTCAGCCGCCCGCCGGCCGGCCTCGCCCACGCAGAATGCCGGGAGCCTCCACGTCTGTGCTCGCGCAGCCCGCGGGCGCCGTGATGGGATTGCAGCGCGATGGGCTCCCACCGGGCATGTCGAACCAATAGGTCCTGCCCTTGACGGGAGCAGGATAATCTCCGGTCAGGAGGTGGACGCCGTTGCGAAGACCCGCCTGCAGCTTCTGGATGTTGCGCTCATCGGAGAGTAGGGCCGAGCCGACGTTGCTCCCGACGATAATCCCCTTCTCCAGGGCGGCAGCGATGTGAGCGCTGGATGGGTCGTCGATCTTCGCAACCGCGGCGAAGGGCTCGTCAAAATCAACCGGATTGGCGTGGACGAACAGCACCCGGCCGTCAAGCGCTCCCGGCCCCTTGCCGCCGTGCAGGTAGGCATCCCGCTGGCGGCCCCGGTCCAGCAGCATGAACATCGCCCGGCCACGCACTTCGCCGAGGGTAGGCCATCCATCCTCGACGATCGCCTCACGCACGGATTCGCGGCTGCCTTTCACCAGCGCGGGCGTCACCAGCCGCTGCCGGGGCCAGACCGACAGGATCTCCGCATCGAGCGCATCCATGTCGAAATCCCCGCCGCCAAGCTCATCCTTGGGCTCAATCCATACGAAGAGCGGATGGTGCCCCGGGTTGGAATCGGACCACCTCTTCAGAACTCCCAGGCAATCGATGAGCAGGGCGCAGGTACTGCGCGAATCGATCACGGGCAGGTGGTAGACCTCGTAGCCGCGGGAGGAGGGGTGGATGTCCAGCTCGACCGCCCGCACCCCGTACTCCCCGAGCTGCACATCCAGGGGGGCCTGTTCGTAATCGTGCTCCCGGACGAGGGCGAACCTGGGCCGGCGATGGTAGCTGTTGTGGGTCCCCTTCACCTGCAGGTGATTCAACCTCAGCTCATCATCGCGGGAATACCCCTGGCCCGCGACCTCGGCGGACGGCTCAAATGCCCCACGGATCCTGCTGGCGATGCCGCAGCCGGATAACCCGCAGGCCACGAGCAGCAACGCGATGACTCTCGGTTCAGGAGCCACGGCGTTTTTTCCCACTGCTTTTCTCGCGATACGCTCCATCGGGAAGCACCCTTGGAAACTTGTATTTCGGATTCACCAGGAGGGCGTGGATGCCCGGATCCCGGGTCTTGACCGCCTCCGGCGTACACAATCTCCATTCATCGGAGATCTCCTCACAGCGCTCGGGAGCTTCCTGGGCCCCCAGGAGAGAAGTCAGCGCCCAGTAGATGTACTCCTGGGTCTGGCAGCCGTACTCGCAGGAGCGGTCGTCGTAGGTGAACCACGCCGTGCGTGGATAGCGCCTCGGCACCCGCGTAAAATGGCCGCCCCTTGCCTTGTCGAGACACTTCGCCAATTCCGTCCCCTTACGGTCTCCGAAGATCCGCGGGTAGGCGTTGCCGTAGCCATGCTGGGTGATGAGATGAAGGACCTCCTCGAGGCTCGCATCAAAACGCCCCCTGGCCGGGGCTGTCTCCTCGGCGTGCTGAAACTGCCCGCAATGAAAACCCTCCTTCCTCCATTCCTCGGGGTCGATACGATCGAGCCCCCTGTCGCTGGCGGTCATCATCAGGAACGCATCGCGCGAGGCGAGGGCCTCGACCACCAGGGAGTTGTCCGGCTTTCCATCCTCATCGTTATCGAGATACTCGGCCAGGATCGTGGCGGCGTGGAGCACCTTCGAATCAGGGGTCTTCGCCGTGGCGAAGACATGGACGCCGAATACATTGACGTATTTCCTGAAGCTCTTCCTGAAAGGCTCGAGCCTGCCCGCGGGCACGGCGCGGACCGTGAACTCCACCACCCTTCCCGCTTCCCGCTGCCCGCGAACATCGAGCGGCTGGAGGCCTATAAGCGCGAAAAGGACCGTAAAAGCGAAAAAACGGAAATCAAATGCCCGGTCCGTCATGAGCGGGACCTCCCTGTGCAATCCGGGAAACGCGTACTAGAAGCCTCCTTACCGATGTGATTATAGGCGAGGGCCGGAAAACCCTCCATAGCTCAGTTCTCCGGCAGTTCTTTATTCTTATCCCCTTCTCGGAAGGACAATTTGTTTGACCGCCCCGGCATCTTATTTTTACATCTGGAAGGTTCCGGTGCAGGTGCCGGAACGAAGAGCCAGGAAGGGCCTTCCAAGATGCCGACATCCGCGAACAATAGAGCGACAACGCTCCCGGGCAAGTATTATACCGACCAGGAAATCTACGATCGCGAGAGCGAGAAGCTCTTCTCCAGGAAATGGATCTACGTTGGAAGGGAGGCGGCCGTAAAAGAAGCCGGCGACTTCTTCATCCACTCCCAGGAGGGCGAGAGGATCATCATCGTCCGCGGAGGAGATGGCGGGCTCCGCGCCTTCTTCGACCTCTGCAGGCACCGTGGGACCGGACTGTGCTCAACCGATGAGGGGAGGTTCGGAAAATACATCACCTGCCCCTATCATGCCTGGTCCTACGCGCTCGATGGAGAACTCGTCAGCACGCCAAACATGGATGAGACCGAGGGCTTTCAGAAAGAGGACTACCCGCTCAAGAGCGTCGCCTGCAGGACCCTGCTGGGCGCGGTCTTCATCAACCTCTGTGAGGATCCACTGGACTTCGAAACCCTCTTCACCCCGCTGGCGGAAAAATTCCGGCCCTGGGGGATCGCCGACCTGCGGCTTGCCCACCAGATCGAATACGACATCGCCGCCAATTGGAAGCTGATCGTCCAGAACTATTCGGAGTGCTACCACTGCCCGACAGTACACCCCGCCCTGAACGAGCTCAGCCCCTTCCGGGCGACCGCCAACGACCTGGAGGAGGGACCGCTTCTCGGCGGGCCCATGGAGATCACCAGGCCCGGAGGCGGAATGACGACAACCGGGGAACGCTGCGCCGCCCACCTCCCGGGCCTCGAGGGAGCGGACCTGCAGAGAGCCTACTATTACCTGGTATTTCCAAACATGCTGGTCAGCCTGCAGCCGGATTTCGTGCTCGTTCATCGGCTCACAAGGCGGGGCCCCGCCAGGAGCCTGGTCACCTGCGAATGGCTCTACCACCCCGACGCGATCTCCGAGCCCGGCTTCGATCCCGAACCGGCCATTGAGTTCTGGGATGAAACCAACCGGCAGGATTGGGAGATCTGTGAACGCTCACAGCGGGGAGTCTCCTCCCGAGCCTACACCCCGGGCCCCTATTCAAGCCTCGCGACCATGCTGCCCGTTATCGACAGTCACTACCTCGCGGCCATGAGCTGAGAAGATTCCCGCTCTGAGCCCCCCGGCCCTCGACCAGGATCAGAAATCGAAACAGGCGTTCGCCTCGCAGCCAAGCGCCTCGTCCGTTTCCAATGGGGAGAAATCGCACTCCAGCGGTCCCTGGGGCTGCGGCCCACCGTGGAAAAACCAGTTCAGGGCATAGGTAGCGTCGGCGATATTGATCCGTCCATTCGCATTGGAATCCACGCTCGCCAGGCAGGGTGGAGCCCGGCCTCCCCGGAACAGCCAGCTGAGGGTAAAGCTCACATCGGAGATGTTCAGGCGGCCGTCACCGTTTGAATCCCCACGCCTGAAGGGTCCCACCCGGTCGCAGACATCGCCGAGGCCGTCTCCATCGCGATCCGCCTGGGCCGGGTTCGCGAGGGCGGGACAATTGTCGCAACCATCGGGGATGCCATCGGCGTCTTCGTCGGCGGTGTCATCCCGGCCGGGACAGGTATCCTCGAGATCGCTCACCCCATCATTGTCATCGTCGCTGTCACAGGCGTCACCGAGACCATCGGCGTCAAAATCGTCCTGGCCGGAGTTGGGTTCGAGCGGGCAATTGTCCTCCCCATCGGCGAAGCCGTCATCGTCGTCATCAGCATCGCAGGCGTTGCCCAGCAAATCCCCATCGGTGTCCACCTGCTATGCGGTGATCGTCAGCGGGCAATTGTCGTTGGAATAGATGGATCCATCGCCATCATC
>JAKUSY010000306.1 GCA_022451445.1 Planctomycetota bacterium | reverse complement strand
GGCCGGAATCCTCGAGTCTTTCGAGTTTGGGATCGAGCGTAGCATCATCACAGTCGAGCAGGTATTCCTGACCCTGCGCAGCCTGATAAGGCGGGATGTCGAAGCCAAGAACCTCGCCGGCCCGGTCGGTATCATTCACATCTTCTCGCGGGTGGCGGAGGGGAGCCTGGTCCAGCTGCTGTTCTGGATGGGAATGGTCAGCATGAACCTAGCCGTCCTCAACCTGCTGCCGATTCCGATCCTTGACGGAGGACATCTCTTCTTCCTGCTGCTTGAAAAAATGAAAGGATCCCCGGTGAGCACGAAGATCCAATTCGCTTCGATGCAGGTCGCCCTGGTGCTCTTCCTTTCACTGGCTCTCTACGTTACCTGGAACGATATCAGCCGCCTCATTTTCGGATTTTAAACAGCCTGGATAGGGCGCCCGGTCCCTTGAAAAAACAGGACGGAAACCGCCGGCCGGAAGAAACGTACCGCCTCTGCTCCAGCTGCCCGACAGAATGATCTACCTGCGATCCTTCCTCTTTGAGTGCTTCTTCTTCGCCTGGACAGTATTCCTCGCCGTGCTCGGCTGCAGCGTGGGTCTCTTCACCCGCAGAATTATCATCTGGTGCGGACGAGCCTGGGGCAGGGGTGCCACGCTGCTGCTGCGACTGCTCTGTGGAATCACCATCGAAATTCGCGGACGCCAGCACATTCCCGAGGGCGCGTGCATCGTGGTCTCCAAGCACCAGTCGACCCTGGAGGCCCTGCTCTTTTTCGACCTCCTCACCAAGCCGGTCTATTCCATGAAGGCGGAGCTGGCCCGGATTCCTCTGCTGGGATACCTGATCAGAAGATCCGGCGCCATACCGATCAAGAGAGGCGGAGGCGCCGCCTCTCTGAGAGACCTCATCAAGCGCGCCCGGGAGGCTCTCGAGGAGGGCAAGCAGTTGATCATCTTCCCGGAAGGAACCCGCGCTCCGCCCCGGACAAGGGGAGAGTACAATCCCGGCGCCGCAGCCGTCTATTCGAGATGCGATGTCCCGGTGATACCCGTGGCGTTGAACACGGGCTCCTTCTGGGGGCGCCGCACGCTGCGAAAAAACCCGGGACGGGTACTCATCGAATTCCTCCCCGCCATAGAACCCGGCCTCGAGAGGAAAGCTTTCCAGAAGCTGCTCGAAGACGTGATAGAGGAAGGCACCGGGAAGCTCGAGCGGGAATCCCCCGGCTCCTGATCCTGGAATGAAATCGCACCGCCGCGAAAACAGGATCAGGCCTCCTGCCAACCCTCCTGGCCCAGGATTTCGTGCGGTCTGTAGTTCGCCTTGTACTCCATCGATTTGCAGCCCTTGACGTAATAGCCGAGGTAGAGATAGCTCTTGCCGAGCCTGCGGGCCTCGTCAATCTCCGAGAGCACATCGAAAACGCCGAGACTCCGCCGGACATGTTCGGGGTCCATGAAAGCGTAGATCGAGTTCAGAGATTTCTCTCCCTCTCCGACATAGGCCACCGCCACCAGGAGACCATCGAGCAGCTAGGCGAACTCGAGGGTGGGAACCGCGTTGAGACAGAATGTCTCGTAATACTCCTCGAATCCCATCTCGGTTGACGGCCAGCCCCGGCGGACCTCGCGGTCGGCATGATGCCGCCTGTAGAGAGACAATCTCTCCTCATCCAGTCTCGGCGCCGCCACCTCCAAGTCCAGGTCGCTGTTTTTCCGCAGCACCCTGCGCTGGCTCCGCGATGGAAGAAAACGATCGACGGGCACCCTGATGGAGAGACATTCCGAACAATCACTGCAGCGCGGACTGAACAATATGCTGCCGAACCGTCTCCATCCCTGCGCCAGCTTCTCGTCGTATTCCCCCGGCAGCAAATCAGCGACCAGCTGATACCTCGTGCGGGCCTCCCTGCCGGGAAGATAGGGGCAGGCCTCAGGGTCGGTATCGAACTGAGCGACTTCAATCATCAACGAGCCCTCAATCGCTACTCTCAGAGAGGATCTTACGGTACGCCTGGCGTGCTCCCTCGTAGGCCTTCGCCGCCACCTCGAGCTCGGACTTGCGAATCCTGCCCTTCTTCTGCGACCAGCACTGGTCGACCGATTCGAGGCACCACCTCGCGCTCTTCGCCGAGGCCCGGATCGGCTTGCCAGCGACGATAACGAAGATCGGGTTGGTGTGAGCGCTCGGGAGAATTCGAAGAGCGACCCAGCTGGATTTCTTCAACTCGAGCTCAGCGGAAAAGTCCCGGAGTGTTCCATCTGCAACTATCTCTTTGCGCAGGACCGCTTCACCGTTAACCACCACCTCCACAGGCACCTTCCTGGTCTCGCCAAGACGTGCCCGCTCAATATGCCAATAGGGCTTCTGCCTGTAGGGGCGCCCCCGCAGGTCCGGGCTCGGTTTCTCAGCCAGCATGGCCGCCACCCGGGCACTGATCCTGACCTTGCCGGGCTTGTCGAGACGCACCTCGCTCCCCCTGGTGCCCAGCTCCAGTGAGCCGACCTTGAAATCGACCAGGTGGCTGCGTCCGTCGCCTGCGTAGGACCGCCCATTCTTGAGCTCCTCGCAGAAGCGATCAAAATCGAGCTTTCCATCGAGCTTGCAATAGACCCGGCCGAGCCCGACCCGCTCGCCGTAGATGCATGGAAAATCAGTCTCGCCGCTGATCCTCGTGCGGAACCCGCAATTGAGAGTGTGGTACCAGATATTGAGCTCCCAGACATAGGGAGTATCGACGGTGGAGATGAAATCCACCACCCCGTGAACCACATCGACGATGTACTCGTTCGCCCCGATGGAGTTAAAGGGCGGGATGACATAGTTCGGAAGCTCCGCGGTGTTCACATTCAGGCCCCACCCGCTATGCGAAAAGCCCACGACTCCCCCCTGCTTCTTGCCCCAGGCGAGGACAGGCAGGTCCCAGGTCGGCCACTCCTCGATCTTCGTGGTCCCGGGATAATCATCCTCCTTCAACCTCAGCAGGCAGAGATGTCCCGCATGCGAAGACGGGAAACCAGAGACCTCGACATCGTAGCGCATCAGGTAGTCGCCCTTGCTCAGGTCGCTGACCCGGCCGTCGAAGAACTGCTTCTGAAAATACCAGCAGGGCCCCCAGCTCAAAACGCAACCGACGTTCAGATCCTCGCCGAGGATGTGACGCATCATCGATTTCGGAGTCACCCCCTCGCTGGGGCTCTCGTAGTGGGCGCAGCCGGCGGCGTGTACGTGATGATCCCCGCTGTACCAGCCCAGCTTCTTGGCGTGAAACCATCGGCGCACCTTGAAGTCCTCCCGGCAGGTCTTCTGGCCCACTGGAACAGTGATCTCCCTGCGGTCGCGGTAGTACTCCGGACCCCGGCCGTACTCGATGGAATACTTTCCAGGCGGCAGGTAGACCGATTCACCGTGATGCCGGTAGATCTGCGCATGGAAGAAGAAGTCCGGTTCGAGGCGGCGCGAATTGTGGGGGTAGACACGACCGCGCTCATCACGAATGACAAAGGACGCGCTGGACGGCTTGCCATCGTAATCGTGAACACCGAGAACGACCTCCGTGGAGGGAATACAATCGAAGAGAATGTTCACCTCGTTCCTGAAGCCGAGATCCTGGGTTCCCTGGCCGACGTTGAATTCAACCTTGGCCTCACGCTTGCCCGCATCGCGCGAATAGATCTCTACAATCCTGTACTCGAGCCCGAGTCCGGAGAGGGTCTTGTTGAGCGGGCGGGAATCAAAGGTCTGGATGTCCATCCAGCGGTCCCCCACCTGTCCCTGGGTGATACTCACCTTCGGATCGGCCGCGTTGCTGGATCGCTTGTAGAGAGGCCGGGCATTCGGACTCGCCACCTTCAGAGCCGCCGTCACTCCGGCCTCGTTGTGAACACGCACCAGGAAGGCCCGCCAGCCCTGCTGAATACACTCGGCCGCGGCCGGGCCGCGGGCGACCTTCACCCGGCTTTCGGGATTGATATGCACCGCGAAGAGAACATGGGGAGCCAGCACACCCTGGATTCCCGCAACAGCCGCCTCTCCGCCCTTCTCGAAGGCGGCATCGAGAGAGCTGGACTCCGCGGCCGAAAGAGGCCTGCCAATATAGTTGAGGGCCTCCTTCACCCTGCGGACCTGCGCCACCAGTGGCTGGAGAGCGACTTTCTCAACAGGCTTTAATTCATCCGGCAAGGCCCAGGAAGGCGTCTGGAAGCCCGGTAAAATAAGGAGAAGAAATAGGGCGGCTAGCGCGTTTCGGCGTCTCATCCGGCACTCCTATTTTGTAGTTGGTAGATATTGGGACAGGCCCGGTGATAATACATCGAGGAGCCCCAATAATCGATGTGATGCCGGGGCGAATCGACAACATGGCGATTGTCATCGAGGCCTCGGCCGTTCAGCAACGGAGTGGGATCGACGGAATGAAAAAATATCGGGGCCTCGGCATGATACTACTGATCATTTGCGGCTTCGCAGCCTACCACCTCCTGCATGAAGCCCGGGTCGACCGGGAGGGGCCGGAAGATACTCCCCGCCTCGAAAACCAGGCCCAGGAAGAAAAGCAGACTCCCAAGGGCGCAGCGGGTGAGGAGGAGCAGCCCGCCGCCCTCCCCGC
>JAKUSY010000305.1 GCA_022451445.1 Planctomycetota bacterium | reverse complement strand
GCCGGGGGCGGGGGGAGCCTGCGGGGTGACGGTCTTGCCGCCCGGCTGCTTCTGCCGGCGGCTCTCTGCGCGATGGTTGCCCGGTGGTCAGCGCCGGGGTTGGAGCCCGCTCCTTCCGAGCCCATCGATTACCTGTCGGCCGGCCTCTCGCTGCCCTGGCTCCTGGTCACCGTGCTCGTCGCCCTGGTGGGGTTGCAGCGTATTTTAAAGCGGGGCCTTGCTCCGATCGAAGAGACAGCCATCGAGGCCGGCCTGCTCTATCTGCCGGTTGGGGGGGGCTGGCTGGTTCTCACGAGTGCGGGCATTATCCCCATGAATTTCAAACCGGAGATCGTGCTGCTGACCGCCGTCCATTTTCATTTTGCCGGCTTTTCCGCCGCGGTCATCGCCGGCCTTGCGGGACGGGCGCTGAAAGGGGGAGCTGCCCTCAACGAGAGCCTGCGTCCTTTTGCGCTCAAAGCCTACCGAGCTGCGGCTGGTATCGTGATCATCGGGCCTCCACTGGTCGCTGTCGGGATCATGGGATCGCCGATCATCGAGGTGATCTCCGGCATCGCCTTGTCGGTGGGGATGCTGCTCCTGGCCTTATCGTTGGTGCTGATCGCGCTCTCGGGCCACGAGCTCCTGCCGAAGCTGCTCTTGTGTGCCGCGGCACTGTCGCTCACGGCGACGATGGCGCTCTCGATGACCTATGCCACGGGTGAGTACCTGGAGGAAGAGCTCATCTCCATAGCCACTATGGTCGCCACGCATGGCGTGGTCAACGTGCTGGGGTTCACCCTATGCGGCGGACTGGGCCTGGCCCTGCTGCTGCGCGGGCGAGACGGTCAGTAGCTCACGAATCGATTTCGAATAGATACTTGCGGACCCAGGGGGTACGGTAGCCTCCTGGAAATAAGGAGCACTTATGTCAAAAAGAACACTCTTCCTGATGACGGCGCTTTTCCCGTGCCCCTGGGTTTCGACAGCAGTGGATGGAGAGGAGCCCACCTATTCAGATGAAAAGTACGACACCAAGCACACGCGCAACGTGCTGGATTTCTGGAAGGCCGAGTCTTCCAAGCCCACCCCCGTGATCATCTACTTCCATGGCGGCGGGTTTATCCAGGGAGACAAGAAACAGATCCCCAGCAGGCAGATCATCGACAAGTACCTCGATGCAGGAATCTCTTTCGCTTCCTGTAATTACCCGTTCATTGAGAACGAGAGCGCAGCTGAGTATACGAAGGTCATGAAACATTGCGGTCGCGCGATCCAGTTCCTGCGTTCCAAGAGCAAGGACTGGAATATCGACTCCAGGCGCTTCGGGGCGATCGGGGCTTCAGCGGGAGCGCTGATCTCCGAGTGGCTGGGTTATGGCCCAGAGATCGGGAGTCGTCGCAGTCGTGACAAGGTCGGGCGCTATTCCTCGAAGGTCCAGGTGGTCGGCAGCCTGATGCAGCCTACGGGGACCCAGGAGATGATCATCGGTAAGATGAAGCGGGGCGGCCCCCCGCTGTACATCTACGCTCATTCACTGCCTTCGGACCCGGTTCACCATCCGAGATATGCCAAGATGATGAAGGCGAAGGCGGACAAGGTACGCATCCGCTGCGTTCTCTATGGCATAGGGGAAAACGGGATTCCCCCGCATCCTGCGGGCAAGAGCCCGGTTGAATCGCAATTCGAATTCTTCTGCAAGTACCTGAAGGTGAAGGTCAAGTCCTGAGAATTCCGATCAAAAAGTAGTCACAGGGGCGGGAGGTGGCGACCGCTGCCCATTTACTGGGCGACTGCACTCGTTTTAACTTCCGAGTTGTGACTTTTCTGTGCAGGGTCTCCCGGGCGGGCCATTGAATGCCGGGGCGGCATGGGCCGGCAGGTCGGTTTTAATTGATCGCTACCGGGATGATCCGGGTCTTTATTTCCCTGTTGGGGAAAGACTTCGGTTATTGCCACCGGTCATTATTCAGAGCCGCGCTGAAGATAATGCGCCTTTCCAGTTTTTCGTGGGGTGTTCGTCACATCAATTGCAAGTCCACTGAGGGAGCGTGGCGACATTCGCATTGGATGAGATTGTTGATGCTCGCTTCGAGGGTCTTCGCCGAGGTTTGGAAGTTTCTCGATGGGGGAACGCCGCTGCTTTACAATGTGGTTTTCTGGGTCCGAAATTTAAGGTTAATTAATATTCGAGGGAGTTCGTCATGCGCGCTTACGCATCATTCCTGTCAGTGTTGGTTTTTGTAACGATCTGTGGGGACCTTCGCTCCCAGGATGGGCAGATATTCCGTATGACTCCGGAGACGCGGGCGATGTGGGAATTCAACAGCTTTAATGCTCCTCCCGGCATTCCCCTCGAGGACGGAACCGTCGTTCCCGATCTCTCGGGTAACGGCAACGATGCCATCGTCAAGAACAATAACGGGCGCGGGCACATGCAGCCGGGTCCCGGCACAGAGCTCTGCGAAGGTGACCATTCCGTCAGCCGCACAGGTGCAGATGGGGCCGCGCACGTTGCGACCAACGGCGATGGATCGGCCTTCGAATTCGGTGAAGACGAGAGCTTCTCGATCGAGCTCTACGTTATCCGCGAGGAAAATCCCGGCACCCAGAACTGGGGCATCCTGGCCGGCACCTGGCACAGCCGCACCTTGCTCAATGATACCGAAGACCCGATTGCCAACGGCGCCTGGTACGGCTACGGCTACATTCGCCACAACGAGGGCCCCGGCTGGTACCTCAACACCTCGCCGATCAATCCGGACAGGACCTTCAACCCGAGCTGGAACGAGATCAAGAGCGGCATCTTCGACATTCCCGCCGGCGAGCACTACCTGGTGTCGAGCATGAACCGAGAGACGGGCATCGGCACCGTCTATCTCGATGGAGTGGAGGTCGCCCAGGTCGGCATACCGCCCGGACTCGCGTTCTATGCCCCGGAGGGAGCTCCAGGAACCCCATACGACCCATGCCAATTCGCCTTTCTCACGGGAGTCGACGATCTCAGCAGGAATTCCTACCGGACCTCGCCGACGGGCTATTCCATCAGCGCCGCCAGGATACAGGCGCGGGCCATGAGCGCCGAAGAGGTTGAGGAGAACAACTTCCTGATCCAGGACTGTGAGCCGATTCCATTTGTCGACGAGGTCGAGATCATGGCCGTGGTGACGGCATCGAGTCGCGGGGTCCTGGTTGATCAATGCATCAGGCTCTCCGGCGCCAATAGCGTCGGCGCCAATGAGGAAGACATCGACCGCTGGGAGTGGAAGGTGGGTGATGGAGCGTTCGTCGATGGAGATGTTACCCATGAATTGTCCTTCGATGAGCCCAGCGACGAGGACGGCATCGAGGTGACCCTTCGCATTACAGATACGGCTGGAAGTACGGCTGTTGCCAGCGCCGACATCATGGTCAGTCACCAGGCTGCTGTGGCGAGTATCAGCGCCCGTGTTGATGGAGCGGGAGTTGGAGGCGAGCGGATCTGGCTGGCCGAAGGTGGTGTCCTGGCCCTCGATGCCTCGGGGTCGACCACGCCCGTGCCGGCAATAGCTTTCCTCTGTCCCCTTGACTCTGAAGACCCGGTTCCCGCCTCGGAGATTGGCGAGTACCTGTGGGATCTCGATTCCGATGGAGAGATTGATGAGACGGGCATCGAGATCGAGTTGCCTCCGGCCGTCGGCCCGGATGAATACACCGTCACCCTGACCGTCGTCAACGATGTCGGCTCCGAGAGCACGGCGACTGTGGATATATCAGTCGCGGGGGTTCCCGATGGCATAGCGCCTTCGCCCCCGGGGCGGATCTTCATGGAGACCGATGATGCGATAGCCATCTGGGAATTCAATTTTCCCGACCAGGCAATGGACGATCTCCTGACCGAGGACATCCTCATCGAAGACTTCGCCGGCAATGGGCTCGATGCCGTGGTTGAGGCCAACGCGGGAGGGGAGCTCATCGTCGGCGACGGGGATCCCGGCTTTGACGAGAACCAGTCCGTAAGCAAAAGCTTCGCCGGTTTAGGGCGGGTCGTGGTGAACGAAGATGACGACCAGTTCGAATTCTCCGAGGACCAGGATTTTTCCATCGAGCTGTACCTCAACCGAGCCGAGGTCCTTGGCGGCGCGAACTGGGGTGTGCTTGCCGGCACCTGGCACAGCCGGAGCCTGCTGGATGACACGCAGGATCAGATCGCCAATGGCGCCTGGTATGGCTACGGTTTCGTGCGTCCCGGCGGCGCTGATACGGGAGGGCAGATGCTCTTCAATATGTCGCCCATCAATTCAGACGGGACCTTCACTCCTAGCTGGAACGAGATCAAGACCCCGATCTTCGAGATCCCTCCCGGCACCCACTACGTGGTCGCGACAGTTTATCGCTCTTCCGATCCCCAGCGGGCCTCCGTGGATCTCGAGGGCGAGTTCAGGGGCGGGGTCGCTCTTCCGGCGGGGCAGGCCTTTATCTCGCCTGCCGGCTATGATCATGCCCGCTTCATGTTCTTTGCTGGTGAGGATGATTTCTCGCGCGGGCAATACCGTGCCGCTCCCCGCGGCTACTCGATCGATGCCGCGCGGATTTCCTCGAGGGCTCTCACCGCCGAGGAGATCGAGGAAAACCACGGCTACCTGAGGG